>NZ_CP018022.1:600000-900000 GCF_001886495.1 Spiroplasma sp. NBRC 100390
TAGCGGTGGGATAATTTTATCTAATGAAATAAAAGAAACATCACAACAAGCAAATTCAATTTGATCGGGTTCAAATAATTGCTTTGTGACATAACGAAAGTTAGTTTTTTCTAAGGAAATTACTTGTGGATTATTGCGTAATTTTCATGCTAATTGATTAGTCCCAACATCAAGGGCATAAACTTTTTTGGCGTTATTTTGTAATAAACAATCGGTAAAACCACCAGTTGATGATCCAATATCAAGACAAATTAGATTATCAACTTTGATTTGAAATGTTTCTAGTCCTTTTGCTAATTTTTCCCCAGCTCGCGAAACATATTTTAATGGTTCACCTCGTAAAGTAATAATACTATCAACATCTACTAAATCACCGGCTTTTAACGCTGGAACATTATTAACTAAAACATTATTAGCTAAAATCATTGCTTTTGCCTTCTCACGAGATGGTGCTAAATTATGATTAACTAATAATTGATCTAAACGCGTTTTCATTAAAGTTTATTCTTCCTTCCATTTCGTTTTATTAAAGGCATGATGGTTTTTATGACGAAATAATAACCGTTGTTTACGAGTTTTTGTTGTGCGATAAGTTTCTAAAATAGTATCTTGGTCCAAAATATAATTGGTAATTTTTTTAAAAAAATAAGCACCATATGATAATGATCATTGTAAGGAAATAACATTTTGATCAATTTTTGCTTCAATAATAGTTGAATAATTACTAATAATATAATTACATTCTAACATTATATTATTAATATTATGATATTTAAAAAGATAATAAGATGTTTGTGGTAATTGATATTTTTGTGTTAAAAATGCTAAATTTTTTGGAATAATTAATTGTTGATTATCAAGATCAACAATAATTTCGGCAGGCTTTCATAAGGGAATAAAATGAATTCTTCCCTTTAGTGTTAATAAGCGTTGTTTAACATCATTTGACATTCGTCATTTCTTAGCTCATTTATTGCTTGCTCAATTATAATAATTAAATTTGTTATTTTGCATTTTATCACCTTTTTTAACTATATTAATTATACCAAATTTAAAGTTAAGAACAAAGATGGTCTTGTTTTATCCCCTGTTCTTTGACGCAAATTATTTACTTTATATTCTAAAAACCTTGAAACAAAGTTGATATTTTAAGAATTGGAATTAAAGTTATTGTTAACAGTTAAGAAAAGAATATAATGAAGCTGTAAATAATATTTGTGGAACTGTATATAAATATTTTTACCAGGAGATGATATATAATGTTAGGATATAAAAATATTTTAGTTGGTGTTGGAGCGATTGCGTTGGCAACTACCCCAGCGTTAGTATTATCAAATTCGTCAAATATTCATAATAAATATAATAAGATTGAAAAAAATATTGGTCAAATTGAAAAACAGGTATTACAATACCAAACATTTTATCAAAACAGTAAATTAAATAATGCGTTAGCAAATGTTAAAAATTTAAAAGATGGTGTTAATGAATGAAATTATTATTTTGTTTATTCACACTTGTATTTAAATCATAGTTTAACATCAACTATTCAAAACGATTTAGGATCAGTTGGTGGTGTTGTTGCTGCCTTGTTGGGCGCTATCCCTGAAATCGCCGCTGTTGCTGGAATTGTTGCCGCAATTTTAATTGCCCAATGATATATTTGAAATATTCCTTCATATGATCAAGGAAATGGTGTTGGAATTAATTTAATTGGAATTCTTCCAAATGTCATAACATCAGTATGAGCACAATAATTATTTTATTAAAATAACAATTAACTCCATATGTATTATTTGCACTGCTACTAGTTTTATAATTAGTAGTTTTTATTTTTAATTTGTTTTGTAAAATAAAAAACTCAATTTTATTAATTGAGTTTTTTATTATTGTATTTAAAATGTTTTAACAACTTTTTGAATTTCTTCATCATATTGATCAATTAATTCATCAGGTGCTAATGCACTTGTTGGAGGTACTTTTGTTCCCGCAACTAAAATTGGTTTATTAACTGTTGCACCAACAAATTCTCATGTTCCTTTTAAATATTCGGTATGGTTTCCTCATGGATATCACCCAAAAGGCGCTCCTTGAGTTGTCAAAATTTGAACTTTTAAATGTGGTAATAGTCCAATCGCATCTCCTTTTTTCGAATATTTATATGAAAATGTTTTATTAGCAACTAACACATGATCTAAATAATTTTTCATTAGCCCCGAAACATTAAAGTTATTCATTGGACAAACAATAATAACCTTTTGAACTTCTTTTAATTGGTTAATATAAACATCGGTATCTTCGGCATTAAAATAACTATCAAAGTTATCACGCGTTAATGTTTTTAAAGCCATTGCGGTATTATTTAAATCTAAATGAATAATTTCATCCTCGGCATTTAATGCTTGATAATGTTTAATAAAACGAGCTGCTAAAGCTTTTGAATATGATTTCTCATCAGGACTAACAGTTCCATAAATTACTAATACTTTATTTGACATCGTTATCTTTCCTTTCTGGTATTATTTTATCATAATTCAGGATTGGAAATAGTAAGGATTATCTTTTTTAGGTAAACCAAGATGATAATTGTTGATAATTTGGATATAATGGGTCATCTTCCCCGGGATTGATAATTGTCATGCCAGTAACATATTTATTAATAATCGTATTAAAAGTTTGAATTGTATTTGCATTTGGGGTCATTTTTCCTAGTAAATAAATGTTTTTTAAAGTTGTATAAAACTTATTTCCATTAGTTAAAATAACTGAAAATTCACTATTTGCTGTTGTTGCTTCGCCATATTCACGAAGTTTAACAAAATAATAATATGGGTTATTTTCATCATTTGGCGTTGAAGTCATCATTGTTTCAACCGCAGGACCATTAAATTGGTGACCAGGATTGTTATTTTTTCAATTAACAACAGCTTGATTAATATCAGTTCAATCAGTTGTTGTTGCAGGTAATCCACTAGTATTTTTGTCAATTTTATCGACAATTGGACCTATAATATCATTAACAACATCATTTTTATTACTATCAGAAAGTCCATTCAAAGCATTATCAATATTGTTAATAAAATCATCAGAATTAGAAATTGAATCATTAATATCGTATAATGATGTATCATTTTTTAAAGTAATTGCCATTCAGAATCAGTATGTAATGGCATCACCAGATTTTTGGACTTGTCAAAATGGCAATCAATTAAACATCTTATTAGTTGGACTATGACGAAATTGATTAGGATATTTATCAGCTTCATTTTGTGTTGCGTTGATCATTGTTGCAAAATCTTGGGAAAAATTATTTTTGTTGTAAAAAACATTTGTTGAAAGTAAGTTTGTTAAAAAATAACTAAAAATCATCATTGTGCAAAATCCAAAAACAGCACCAAAAAGATAATTAATGGGACGATTAATTTGGACTTTTTTAAATTGCTTACGAAGAACTGGAACATAAACTGAAAGTAAAATTCCATTTGTTCCAATCATTCATGTTCCATATAAAATAATGATTGCTAACCAATTTGCTACAATAATAGAAGCACTTTGTAATTGGGGAATATTGTTAAGTAAAGGTTTAATAAGATTATTTAAACTATTTGCTAAACTTGGAATAATTAATGGCGCAATAAAAAAGAGAATTATTAATAAAATGACATTTGCTCCCATAAAATATAAACTACCAAGGGTTTTAACTAAAAGACCAATTATTATACCAAGGATTAATAAGACAAAAATTATGACTTGTCATAACACAACGGGACCAATATTAATCATCACTTCCTCCAACTTGTTTATTAATTAAATTATACTATGAATTTTTAACAAAAAAAGAAATCTTATTTTTAAGATAAGATTTTTTTAATTTTGTTTCTAAATGGATCACGAGCTGGTTGTTTAACTCACGCTTGTCAGTCGCCACTAAAAGCACGCATAAAGTCTCATTCACGAAGATAATTTAAACCATGTGAAGTAATTGTTTTGGCACTTGGTTGTTGGCCAAGAAATCCTTTATCATCATTAACTGATCACATACTAATAAATGCTAAGTTTTCTGCATGTGCTCAATTATAAAGTTCTTTGGCATCTTCTAATGTGAAAACTCCTTCAACAGTATCATTAACACCAATCATTGGAGTTATTCCTAAAAAACGGTTTAATGTTTTATTATTAATGTTAACATCATATACTTTATTAATAATTTCTTTTAAATTACGACGAGTACTTATTGTTGCTGCTTTTGCTAAGTCAAAATTTGTTTGACCACGGTTACGAGCTTGGTTATAAATTCCATCACCATAATCCATTGCCATAATGTTAATTATTGGTAAATCATCATGACTTAAACCTTGTTTTTTATATTCTTCAATAAATATTTTTACTAATTTTCTACAAATGTCAGTTAAACCATCTGGCATAACTGGTAAAGTTAAAGAAAAAGTTCATTTACGGTTTTGTTTTTTCATAAAAGCTAATGTTTTCGCTAATAAACGATTTTCTTTTAATGTAAATTGAGCAGACCTTTCAATATCAAAATCTAATGACATTGGCATTGCTTGTCGTGCTTTAATAGGGTCACGATACCCTCCTGCTAAAGTTGCTAAGTTTTGATTAAACATCGCAAACTTTTCAGCTAAAACATGAACAGCAGTTTCCATATTAGATTCATTTTTATGATAATACTGGTTATAAGCTGCATTCCAGGCATTTTCGGCTGGATTATGTCCAGTTGATAACCCGCCATATGAAACACGTAATTTATCAAAAGTGTTATGTTTATTTAAGGGATCTAATACTTTTTGTTTTAATTGATTTTGTTCTCAGTATTCATAACCATCATTACCAGTTTCAATTCCAGCAATTGAGAAATCTAAATAATTGCTATGATTTTTAACTTGTTGCACAAATGACAGCGTTAGAGCTTCAAAATTATTAACTTTATTATTAAAATTAGGAACATTTTGTTGAGTATAATCAGGAGTTTGTTTACCATTAATTATTCCGTCAAGATCATTTCCCTCTCATAATCCATTATCAATGTATGGTGTAAAGTAAGTTGAACTTATTTCATTTGTTTTCGTTGTAACATGATTAGCAGTTGTTCCATTTAAACGGTTTGGATTAGCTTGATCTCATGAAAAATAACGGTTTTTTCTTGCACGTCAGAATTCTTTTGGATCAATTGTAATGTCTTCACCCCCACTTCAATTATCTGAAGGATTAGTATATTGGTCTAAATCCTTATTATTTAAAATAATATGATGATAATCTAAGGCTCCTTTTAATTGTAAAATTTGATTTTTATCAGTTGGTTCCACGGGTGCTATTGTTTGCTGTCCACTCAAAATTTTTGAATAAGTAAAAGATTCATATCCTGTTCCTGAACGAATATTTTGATCTAAAGGATTTTGATCAGCATTTCCTGCTTCATTTGCTTGAAAATGCGATGGAAAGTCACGAGAAAGATAGAACATTGACATATCCGCCATTCCTTTTGCTTCGGCATATTTACGGATTTCAATAGCATCTTTAGCATCAAATTTATATTGTGGCAGTTCTGCTCGGGTTCCAATCCATGGTGTTACTCCCATTCGATTGTAAATTAACTGATCATTTTGGGTTGCTATATTTTCTGTTGAAAAGATATTTAACATTCCTTTTCAAGTTTTATGTGTTGCTTCAATGGCATTTTTTAAAGCAGGAACTTCTCAACGATCATTAATCGTGTTATCATTGGGTTGTAAATATGCGGAAACTAGGTTTAAGGTAAAGTTAAGTCCTAAAAAACGAGTAAATTCATATAATGGGTAAACATCACTCCCAACTTGTTTTTTAGAACCATTATATGGGGTATTAACTGGGGTTGGAATCACTAAGCCATCATTTCCAGTAATAATTGATAAACGAATGCGATAGGTTTGGTCTTGTTCAAGCAATATTTTTAATGCTCCCGCTAAAAGTTTAGTTGCTTCGGCATATTCACTATTAATGCGATTATATGGTGCAGCAAAATAAAAATCAAATGATTTTGTTTGATATTTGTTTGTAATTTCTCTAAAAGCATTAGCTAAATCAAGTTCAGTATAATTATTTAAATAAGCGGTATGTCAAAATGAATTAGCAAATGGTCCAAAAGAAATGGTAATATCTTCTTGTAAATTAAGACCATTTTGTTGTCATTTATCTAATCGATCTTGATATCATTTTCCTGATTGATTAGTATCATGGACAGGAGTTGCATTTCAAGCAGGAGCTAATTCTGGTGAACTACTATCGTTTTGCATAAATCCTAACACAAATTTAGAGGCAATTCCCTTGTTCTTAAAATGAGCTAAATCATTATAAATGATTTGTTCGCCATTTCGTTTTTTTATTGATGCTAATGCTTCCTTTCAATATGCGCCATTAACTCCTTTATCTTTTAGTAAGTATTCAACATTATCTTCGACAATTCCAATGTCAACATAAGGTTTATATTCTAACTTGCGAATATTATTATCCAAGATTTTTTTTGCTAAAGTTGATTTAAGAACTTTTGTTGGATTTGGTATAGTATATTCATATGCTTTTTTGTTCATTAATGATTCAATTTGTTTGGCATTTAATTTTGAAAAATCATTATGAATAATTGAGTCACTATTGTTTAAACGTGATCAATATTTTTTATGAAAAATATTTTCTTTTAAATTGTCTGATGTTTTCTTTGTTTGTTTGCAAGCAACAACGGAACTCACGGAACCACTTAAAATGCTGATGCAACCTAAAACATACAATATTTTTTTCATTGCCTTTCTTCCTTTCAATTTAATTTTATTATTCAGTAAAAGTTCTTTATCATATCATTAGCTTTTTCCAATTCTATTTTATCATAACATTTCTAAAATGATAGTAAAAAATCAAGATGATTGTTCTAGCATTTTAAAATAAAAGTTTGAACCTTTGTTATTAAGTTCAAACTTTTATTTTAAAATATTTTGTTTTTTGATTGATTGATATTTCATTTGTTTTTGGCTAATTTTATTTTGAGTAAAATAGAAACCAAAATAGAAACCAGTAGTAATTATAATAAAAACTCCATATATTATGATTGTTTGGGCTACCATTGGTAGTTTTCCATTTGTATAACTTGCTTTTGGATGTGTAAATTCCATAAAATCATATGGGAAATAACCAGAAAAGGACATATCAGGCATTGGTTTTCAACTATGGGTTGCTTTTAAAATATAACCAAAAATAGTGAAAAATAAAAAATATCCTAAAATAGTTGCTAAACTATATCCCCATCAACGTAACATTGTTTCTTTATGATAAACTAAATTATGATGTTGATAGCAAGCAAAGTAATAAATAACTCCTAATAGTGGTACTAGTGAATGTTGTAAAAACATACTCATTCATTGGACTGGTAATCATGTTTTAAAATCACCGGTAATTGGCAACGAAATATTATAAAATAATAAGGTAAAAGAAATGACAATCATTGTTAATAACCCAACATTACTATTATCATATCGTCCTTGGCCTTCTTTTAAAGTATTAAAAGCAGAATTAAGGAAAAAAGCACCAAAAATAAAAGTTGAGTATGAAGTGTATAATGTTAAATTACGAAAAACAACCATGCATCCAACACTAAGGTCTGATCAACTTTGTAATTCTCTTAATGTTGTGTCATATTTTCGTGATCAATTATTGGGAAAAATACCATGATGTTTAAACCATAACGTTGATGTTAAACTAACAGTAGTAAAAATAATAACGGAAATAATTGGTAAAATACCAATTATTAGTTTAAATCAAAATTTTCAATTTTTGATTAATAGTTTAATATTGGTTTTGATAATTCAAGATTCTTTTTCATTATTTAATTTTTTAATATTTTTTCTTTTTAATATATCGTTCATTGTTATTCCCTTATTAATTTAATGTCTATAAAACATTATATCTTTTTTCTTTTAAAAAACAAGGGGCATGTATATGGCGCTTTGTAAAGATATACTATAATATAGACATTAATGCATTTAAAAAGAGTTAAATTATATATAATTTAACTCTTTATCTTTTGTATTAAATTTATTATTTATAAGCAAGTTAATGTCAAGTTGTTATTATATTATATTATATTATATTATCCTTTATATTGTCAAAGTTCTGATAATAATCCCGCTGCCATATTATCGTTAGTTTTTGATATTCCTTGCCCTTTATCATCCGTTAACATAATTACTGTTGTATCATTAATATTGTTTACAAATGGAATTAACTTTTTACCAATTGCGCCAGCAGTTCGTTCATTAATAAAGTATAATTTTGCATTATTTCCTGCATCATTACGTTTAATGGTTAAGACAAAAAAATTATCATTAAAAGTATGTTTATGTTTACCAACGTTACCTGGTGTTACACCCGTTAGATGTCCTTCTACCAATGTATGTCCTTCCGGAATATCGACTTTAACTCATCCTTCCGGCATTTTAGAACCAACTGGCATTCATTTATATTCACCAATAATTCATTTTTCTTTATTTAATTTACTTTCTAAATCAGTTAGTTTTTGGTCAACATCAGTTTTAGATTCTTTTATTGCATCAGCGATTTGTTCTGCAGTTTTGTTTTCTAAACCAGTTAGTTTTTCATCGGTATTTTTTTCTGAAGCTACAACAGCATCTGTGATTTTTTGGTCAGTATTGCTTTCTAAATCAGTTAGTTTTTGGTTAGTATTATCTTCTAAAAGTTTTAGTTTTTCATCAGTACTATTTGATAAACCAGTTAGTTTTTCATCAATATTTTTTTCTGAGACTATAATAGCATCAGTAATTTTTTGGTCAACATTGGCATTAGCTTCGGTTATTGCATCAGCGATTTGTTCTGCAGTTTTGTTTTCTAAACCAGTTAGTTTTTTATCGGTATTTTTTTCTGAAGCTGCAACAGCATCTGTGATTTTTTGATCAGTATTGCTTTCTAAATCAGTTAGTTTTTGGTTAGTATTATCTTCTAAAAGTTTTAGTTTTTCATCAGTACTATTTGATAAACCAGTTAGTTTTTCATCAATATTTTTTTCTGAGACTATAATAGCATCAGTAATTTTTTGGTCAACATTGGCATTAGATTCGGTTATTGCATCAGCGATTTGTTCTGCAGTTTTGTTTTCTAAACCAGTTAGTTTTTCATCGGTATTTTTTTCTGAAGTTGCAACAGCATCTGTGATTTTTTGATCAGTATTGCTTTCTAAATCAGTTAGTTTTTGGTTAGTATTATCTTCTAAAAGTTTTAGTTTTTCATCAGTACTATTTGATAAACCAGTTAGTTTTTCATCAATATTTTTTTCTGAGACTATAATAGCATCAGTAATTTTTTGGTCAACATTGGCATTAGCTTCGGTTATTGCATCAGCGATTTGTTCTGCAGTTTTGTTTTCTAAACCAGTTAGTTTTTCATTGGTATTTTTTTCTGAAGCTACAACAGCATCTGTGATTTTTTGGTCAGTATTGCTTTCTAAATCAGTTAGTTTTTGGTTAGTATTATCTTCTAAAAGTTTTAGTTTTTCATCAGTACTATTTGATAAACCAGTTAGTTTTTCATCAATATTTTTTTCTGAGACTGTAATAGCATCAGCAATTTGTTCTGCAGTTTTACCTTCTAAAGCATTGATTTTATTATCAGTATTATTTTCTAATTCTTTGAATTTTTCTTCAAGATCACTTAATGGTAATTCCATAATTTTGTTCCTGCCTTTCTTTTGAATCATTTTTACTAATTAAACCAACTTAATATTTTTAACTTACTTAATAAAATATAAAAACATAATTAAATATTAAATTTAATTTTATTAACAAATTTAATTTCAAAAATTTTATCTAGTATCTTAATTTTATTAAGAAATAATGATATGTAGACATATGGGTTATTAAAGTTTAATTATTAATATATTATATTTACAATTTAGAAAAAATAAGAAATTAATTTTTTTGTTAATTTATTAAACAATTTTAAAATTATGTTTTTAATATAAATCGATGTAAATTAATATTAATCAATATCATCGATTTTAATTGATATAAATGATCATGACATCAAGTCTATATCAATTCAGACTTTTATATTTTCATTATATATCAAAAATTAATAAAAAACCATTTTTATTTAATTATTTTTAAAAATAAAATAATTAAATAAAAATGGACTTGTTAATCTTTTTAATAAATATTTAATTAAAAAATTTTAAATTATTTCTTATTGCAACACCATGGGTGAGCTGGCTGTAGATTTTCTAATGTATTATTCGTAAAATTAGTATCAATATAATCAACTACTCAGGAATAATCTTTATTTGGTTGAATATCTTGATATTGAGCCTTTAGCATTAATTGCCCACAATATTTACATGGTGCTTCTTGAAAAAGATCATATTTACTATAATCTTTATGTTCAAAATACTTTTGAACTTTATTCATTGCATATGATTTTCAAATTGAATTTCTTTCATATCGTCCTCATTTGTGATTATTTTCTTTCATAAAAACCTCCATAGTTTTTTTCTTTTTAAAAATGTTGTTAATTTTTATTACTCAAGTTTCTTCAAAGAAATATGGAAACATGATTTTTAAATCTAAATTTTTTATAAATATAATTAATCTTTGATTGTATTTTAGATTTAAAGTAATTAAATTAATAATTAAATATAAACACCTTGATTTTAATTATTAATTTGTTATTTAAATTATGTTTTTAATATAAATCGATGTAAATTAATATTAATCAATATCATCGATTTTAATTGATATAAATGATCACGACATCAAGTCTATATCAATCTAAATTTCATTCTTATTATATAACAAAAATAAAAAAACAATCTAGATAAGTAAAATTTTTATATTAATTCTACTTAAGATATTTGATTTTATGCAGTTGGAAAATTTAAGATATACAACTTTATAAATATTATTAACTAAAAAACTGCTCCTTCGTTTTTTTATTATAAAATATCAGCAAAAAGAAAAAAACAATTTTAAGTAAACTTTAACTAAATATTTAGGCACAAGTAAAAGATTCTTTCTATCAGATTATTTTTTTGTAAATAAAAATAGTTAAAACTATAAGGATCTCTAATTCTTATTTATCAATTTATTATATCATAAATTTAACATATATTTTATCTTCACAAGAGCTATTATTTTGTTACTGTGGTTCTAAATATTTTTGTTTTCTCAATATAATTATTTTTCATATAAAATTACTTTTTGAATTGTTTTAACTTTTTTTCTTCTTAACAATCCAACCCCCCTACCAAACTTAATGTCATTTGAAAAATAAAAAAAATACTAATTTTCATCAGTAATTTCTGTGGTATCTTTAATTGTCTAATTGTTATTTAATTTAGTACGGTAATATTTAATTTTATTTTTAAATTAGAATAAAATGGTTGTATATTATAGTTAGTTTAATAAAGTGAAGGGAAATTTAGTAAACTAAATTTCCCTTCACTTTATTTTTGTATTTTTTAAGGTCCCAGTAGTTCTTCTTGATAATATGTAACATTAATATTACAGCGAAAATGCTAAGAATAATAATAGTAAAAAAAGTAAAAAGATTAGTTAAAATTGTAAGAGTGATTTTTGATAACATTCATGATTATTAAGATCAACTCTTTTACGATTACATTTCATTGAACAAACACCTAATTTAAAATACAAACGATCAACAAATTTTTTTATTAAAATAAATTTACAAATTTGACATTTTCTTTTTTTTTTTTTTTTTTAAAAGTAAATTAACTCCCATATTAATTCCTCCTTTTCTTATTTCGAAATAAATTTATTATTACATAATTATTAATTAACAATTATTTTTTACTTTTTTTAACTTCTTTCATTATACTACTTAAAAGTATTTTTATATCATTTAACAACAAAAATATTATAAATAATTATATAATTTCATATTTTTAAATTCTGTCTTAATAACTTTTTTAGTTTCAGCAGTGTTTATTGAAAAAAAGATTTTATTTTCACTTTCTTTAGTAATATTTTCTTCTTCGTTTTTATTTGCTTTAACTATGACAATAATAATCATGTCATCGCGATCATGTTTTAAAAAGAAATTATATTGATCTCAAATTGTTTCTTCTGTAATTTGATGTTGCACCATTAAATTACCGGCATAATCATAAAGACTATTAAGAAAGTAATCTTTTTGGTTAGATTGAAGTAAGGTCTTATTTTCTAATGACTTTGGATATAAATCTAAACTTTCCGAAAGTTTAGATTTTTTGCTAATTTTAATGTTTTGTTCAGCAATATTATATTGTCTAATTAGTTTTAGAATATAGTTAAATTTAACTAAATGATGATTAATATTACGAAAAATAAGTTTAATTAATTTATACTCACGAAAAGAAATATAATAATTTGGTTCTTGTTCTTTACCATTTTCATTATTTAAAACAAAAACCATTTTTGCTCTAAGATAGCTTTTAAAAATAATGCTGTCATTATTTAAACCAGTTTTTATAATCAATTTTTTAAAGCGATAATTGTCTCGTTTAATTAGTCGTTCTAATTTTCTTTGGTAATTTTTCATCTGTACTTGAAAAGAAATTATTCCGAATAAAATTACGGCGATAAAGGATGAAATGGAAATAAAAGCTTCTCAATAAGTTGCTAAAAATTCTCAAATATGTTCAAAAGTAATCATTAAATCTCCTTATTTTCTGATATTTTTAAGGTGATAATTAATACTGATTTTATCTTATCATATTTTACTAATAAAAATAATAAACATTGGTTTCTAAGTTAAAATAAATTAATTTAATTTGTTTTTATGTGGTAGTCATTTATCAAATTGGTTTAACAGTAAGTGAACGATTGGTCCAAAGGCAAAAATAAAAGCTATTGTTCCAAGATTAACATAATTTAAAAAAAATTTCCCTTTTAGATCTCAACTAATTGTATTGGTTGATAATGTAATAATAATTCCTGGTAAAATAATACAAAAATCTAAAAAAATTCGGGCATTAACAAATTTTCAATTACTCATTTTTTGAAAGTTGATACAAATTGAGTTATAAGGACCTAAAAAAAGATTAGATTTAAGTCAAATAGCATCACCAATGGCATTTAATAAGAATCCAGCTAAAAAAATTCACATTCGAATTGTATAGGGACTGTTTTTAATTTTGTTGGCAATGGTTGGGGTTAAATATAATTCATGAAATTGTAACATAAAGGGTTCTAAAAAAACAATAATTAAATCCATAATCAACACTGTTCATAATAAGTTAAATTCTTTTTTCTCCTTTGTTATTTGATATTTTCGATAGGCCCCAATTGTTGCAAAACTAAACGAGAATAACATCAAAATTGCAAAGTAAATGCCTAAAACTAATCAATGGACAGTTCCGTTAGAAACAGTGGTATCTAATGTTCCATCGGGGTAAATTCCCTTTCATACCATTAAGACAGCATAAATTGTAAAATCAAGATGCATAACTCCAACGGCAGTTGGCAAATATAAACTTAAGCCAAATGTAAAAATGTATAATCCTAATAAAAAAAAGAAGATTTTAAGACCTCATCTTTTTCAATTTATTAGAAAAAAATGTTGTTTTTTCATATTTTTTTCCTTTCTATTAATCATTTAAATATAGCACATTTTTAATTTATTAATTAAAAAATATTTAGAAATATTTAAATGTAAATTGTTATATAAAGTTCAACAAATTAATTCCTTTCTGAGTTAATTTTTTCCTTCTTACATTTATAATTTACTGATATTAATAAAAAAATATTGGAAGATTTAAAAGTAGTATATAATGTTAAAAAAGTATCAAGAATATATATTATTCGTTTAGTTTTTCACTTTATTTTAAAAAATTAAAAGAGGAACATAGTTCCTCTTGAAACCACACCAGACCTACTATTATAAAAATAGTAACCAGTTATTTGTTAATTAAATAAATTTAATTTCTGTGGTTTATATTGATACAAATACATTATCTTTTTTAAGGTTTTAATTCATATTCTATTATTATAACATTTACATTTTAAAAAATATTTTTTCTAATTTAATTATGTTATTGTTAAATTAATAGATTTATTGTACTTGCATTTATAATTTACATAATATAAAAGTTGGTATATGTTTCAAGATCTAACTTTTTTTGTTATCAATTTCTTCTCTATTAATAATTAAATAAGAATACTTCATATCTCTTGTAAGATAAGGTGGTTCTTCATATAATTTCATTTCAAATTTAATTAACACTGTTCCTTTTAAGGGTTTTTTTCCATTAAATTCAACAAAAAAGATTCCTTCTTTTTGTATATCCTTTTTAGTTGCAATAGTTATCTTATCTGCTTTTAAAATTCTACCAATGGTTAAATTAGAATTAATGGCTGATTCAGGACTAATTGAAGCTTTTAAAAGATTAGCAATTCATTCTTCATTATTTAAATAATAATTTCATTTTTGTTTAATTAATTCTAAATCTAATTTTTGATCTATGTCCTGTTTACTATAATAATGATACACCATATTAAAATTATTTGTTTGATTAAGCATTGTTCCTATCTCAGAAACATCAAGTTGAATTTTTTGAAGTTTTTCAATTGTAAATGCAACAAGAACGGTTCCTGTTAAACGACCAATACCATTAACTTTGACAAAAAAAGTTCCTCCTGAATGGAAATCTTCTTTAGTTGCAATAGTTACTTTATCCGCTTTTAAAATTTCACTCATTTCAAAATCAGTAACATCATACCTTATGTCTCAACCAATCGCATCATTAATTATTCTTTTATAAGTATAATAGAAATTTTCCACATTAATTTTGTCACTAATGTATAGTATACTATTTTCATAATAATAAATACTATTATTATTAACAGCAATGTATTGTCAAAAACTTTTATTAATTTCATCTTGAGCTAAAGAAATATCATTAATTTTTTTTACTACCTTTTTTTCCTCACTTTTATTTTCTTCGTTATTTTTGTCTTTTTTAGCAATGACATTATCTTTACAAGCAGTAACACCGCTTGTCCCGACACTGGCCAAAGTTATTGCACTTAAGATATTTAAAATTTTTTTCATATATGTTGTTTTCCTTTCTAAATGATTTATAGTGAGTGTGATTTTTTCGTTATAATATATTTAAAACAAAAATTGGAAAAAATCAATATCATAAATTTTCAAAAATTAAAATATTTATGTCATTGTCTAATTAATAAATTTGTTGCACTTGCATTTACAATTTACACATGTAATAAAGTACAATGTTAATTTTATACTTTATAATTAGATGATTTTATAATCTATGTTTTTAATTATAGCAAAAAGAAAAAATTATATATATAAATAATTCAATAGATATGTTTTATCAAATAATTTGCAAATTATTTGATAAAACATGCAAAAGATTATCTTTATCAGAAAAATATTTTAATTCAACTTTGAAAAAAGTTAATTTAGTTTAATCATGACCTAATTGTATTAGCATCTTTACTTTTTTATTATATGTATTTTCTATTTAATTAGATTTGTTACACTTACATTTACAATTTATAAAAATAATATTATTTATGTTATTTATTTCAACGCTTAGTTTTATTAGTTAATTTGTAAAACAGAAGTGGTTGGAGCAGTGCTCTTAAAAAATTTCGAAAAGATTTTTTTGATGAATAAATGGTTTGATAATAATTTGGTGCATATGATTTTTTTTGGTAATGTTTTGTTTCTAATTGTTTTAAAAATTGTTTTTTGCTAAATTTAACTGGTTTTTTTGATACTGATTGTAAATTTGTTGTTGGTAACATAACATTATTTTGAAAAGATAATGATTTTTCATCTTCATTATGTTTTTTAAATTCACTTAATTCTTCGGGTTGATCTTTAATTTGACTTAAAAAAGTTGGTTTTTTATTTGGATCAATGCGATTTGCAACATATCCACCATGTTTAGATGTCTTGGCATAGCGTTGTCTTGGGGCATCATCATAAATCTTGGTATCTTTTAATGTTGAATTATTTTGAGCTATGTTAGTATTATTCTTAGCAGTTGTTATTTGTTTTATTTTTGGGTTTTGCATCACATAAATGCCTTTTACTGAATCATAAACAATAATTGGTGGTTGTTTTTCTATGTTGTTTTCATCAAATAAATCAATTACTGGACGATCATCAGTTGTTTTAATTATTAAATCATTCTTTTTTGTTAAATATTCATCTGTAAAACGATTAAAAGTTAATGACTTTCCTTGTTGTTTCATCCCAAAAGTTAGCTTTGGTTTTTGTGGTGATTGTTGCTGTTTTGTTGTTTTAAATATATTATCGTACTTGCTCATTCGAAAATTATAAATTCCTCCACGGTTTGCCTTTTCTCGATAAATCTTTGCTGCTTGGATTTCATGTTCACGACGCGCATAATATTCTTCAATCATTTTATTTGATGGTTTAACCTTGCCATGATGATTATGACGAATTAGTTTTTCTAATGTAAAAGGATTTATTTTTTTATCAAATAATTTATCTTGTTTTGTTGTTAGTCGCTGTTTCAAGTTTGTCTTTTTAAGATTTCCTTTTGTTATTGTCATGATATTCTCCTTTTTAAAATAAAACTATTTTATGCCAGTAATTATCAACAATTTTATTATATCAAATTTTAAAAAAATAAAATAAAAACTGACTAAGTCAGTTTTTATTTTATAATTCTTGTTGAGTAATACAGTGAATATTACCACCACCTAATAATACTTCACGCGTATTAATTGGAATTATTTTACGGTCAGGAAAACATTGTTGTAAAACATCAACAGCATTCTGATCTCAAATTGAATCATCAAAAGCCGGCACTAGGATAGCACCATTAATAATGTGAAAATTAGCATAACTAGCAGGCATACGAAAACCAGCAATTCGTGTTGCAAACCGAATGCTATATTCGCGATTGGCCGCTTCTGATTCACTTACATGCAGTGATGATGGTTGATGAAGTTTTGTGACTTTGATTTTTCGCCCCTTTGCATCAGTACTATTTTCTAATATCGTTAAAGCTTCTAAACTACGTTCATATTGAGGGTCATTTTGATCATCAGTTCATGTTAAAATAACATGTCCTGGGGCAATAACATGCATTAAATTATCAACATGTCCACTTGTTTCATCATTATATACTCCGCGAGGAATTCAGATTACTTTATCAGCATTTAAATATTGTTTTAAATATTCTTCAATTTCTGTTTTAGTTAAATGTGGGTTTCGATTTGGGTTTAATAAACATTCTTCAGTGGTATAAATTGTGCCATCACCATCTTGATGAATACTCCCCCCTTCTAAGACCATTGGTACTTGGTAATAATCAACATCGCTGTTTTCACTGATAATCTTACTAACTTGATCATCAATTGTATAATCTCATTTAAAATCAGGGGTATTCATTTCAGGAACATTTTGCATTCCTCATCCATTAAAATGAAAATTAACGGCGCGTCGAACTCCTTGGTCATTAATAACATAAAGAGGTCCAATATCACGAGCTCAACTATCAAGGTGTTTAATTTCAACTAATGTAACATTTTCTTCTAACATTGCTCGAGCTTCAGTGTAATCTTCGTGGTTAATAATCATTTTAACTGGTTCATACTTGCTAATTGCATTAGCGATTTTAGCAAATGTTGCTCGTGCTGGTTTACGATCATCATGTCAGTTATCTTTCATGTGTGGTCACAACATTCAAGTACTACGGTGTTGTGTTGATTCAATTGGCATATAAAAACCATCTTGTTTTGGTGTTGTTGTTAGTAATTTACTCATTTTTTTCCTCCTTAAATAAATATATAATTAAGTATATCATAGTAAGAGTTATTTTTTTTGTCCAATTTGTTGGAAGTAATGTTTTAAATTATGATGTCATCAAAAATACAGTGCGTCAGTTACTATAATCACTGTTACTGGAATCATTGCCATTGCTAAACAAGCTGGGACAAAATACCAGTTACTTTTGCTATAAACTTCTAAATCATTCAAATTTAATACTTTGTTATTAATTCACGGAATAAATAGCATTATAATGTTCAATAATACTGCTCCAATTGCCGCACAAGTTAATGGTCGATTAATAATTGATTTAAATTGTGATTTTATTTTTCAGTCTGATAAAGTAACGGTATTTACAAGCATACTTGGAGCACAAGTTAAAACAAGAAACATCGATGTTCGCCCAAAGTCAGAAATTTGTAGTTTCATTTCAACCGTAATCATTGGATCATTACTACGTAAAAAATCAAAAACAGTTTGATAACCATATGGCTGATAAGCTTCGGCGGGGACAAAACTCATTCCAAAATAGTATGCCCCAATACAAACAGCACTTGTTAAAATGGTAATTCGTAATGTTGGTCCTCAAATATTGCGAAAGAGTGAATTTTTACCTTGTAATGGTTTAATCCGCATTAAAGTATCATCATTGTCCCCCATTCCAATACAAATTGCTAAAATAGATTCAATTACTAAGTTCATTCATAAGATATCAGTTGCTTCCACTGGCGAAACATGATTAATTAAGGATAAAATAAAAATTGATAAAACATTAGCTAAGTTAACACCAATTACGAAGGAAATTGCACGTCGAATTTTTTGATAAACATTACGTCCTTCATTAACTCCTTTAATAATTGTTTCAAAATTATCATCGGTTAAAATAACATCTGCTGCTTGTTTTGCAACATCAGTTCCGGTAATTCCCATTGCCACTCCGATGTCGGCTTTAACTAAACTTGGAGCATCATTAACTCCATCCCCAGTCATTGAAACTAAGTATTTTTTTTGTTGCAAAATATTAACAATTCGTACTTTATGTTCTGGATTAACCCGAGCAAAAACCTTAATTTTATCAATAATTCGAATTAACTGTTTATCACTCATTTCATTTAATTGTTCTGAAGAAATTACCTCATATTCAGAATAAGCTAAATTTAATTCCTTGGCAATTGCTAGAGCTGTTGTCGCATGATCACCAGTAATCATCACAACTTCAATTCCGGCTGCGTGAGCTTTTTTGACAGCTTCAATTGCTGAGCAACGGACGGGATCAATCATTCCAACCGCTCCTAAAAAGATTAAATTAGTTTCTAATGCTTCTGGATCTTGTTCATCATCAAAATTAGTATTATAAGCAAAAGCTAATACGCGTAATGCTTGCGTTGATAAATCATCCGCTAATTTTAATAACTCTGCCTTATGTTCATCAGTTAGCGTTAAAATTTGATTTTTAATCATAATGCGGTCACAATATTGTAATAAACTATCTAATGCTCCTTTTGTAAAAGTAGTACTGACACCATCAATAATATTTAATGTTGACATTAGTTTTCGTTCTGAATCAAATGGAACTTCATCAATACGCTCTCATTTATCACGTGAATCTTGCTCATCATATGCAAATAATTCAGCATAATCAACTAATGCTAATTCAGTTGGATCACCAATTCGTTCTTTATCTTCAGTTACACTATCGTTACATAGGACCAGTGCTTTTAAAAATAAATCTTGGTGTTGATCATGGTTGACAGTTTGATACGCTTCAGCATTAATAACACTATTATCCATAATTACTTTTTTTACGGTCATTTTATTTTCCGTTAAAGTTCCAGTTTTATCAGTACAAATGACATTAACACTACCTAATGTTTCCATACTAGCTAGTTTTTTAACAATAACATTTTGTTTTGCCATCCGTTTTGTTGAAAACGATAAGGTAATTGAAACAACAGCTGCCAATGATTCTGGAATAACTCCAATTGCTAAGGTAATTGCAACCATTAAGTAGTTTGTTCAACCGCTTTTATTACCACTAAAATATAACGCAATAAAAATCATAATAGCAATAATAAAACTTAATCCTGCAATTCAATATGAAAATTTTGTTAATTTTTTTTCTAAATTTGTTGGACTTTCTTCCGTTTCATTAATTGTTGTGGCAATTTTTCCAATTTCAGTTTGTTGACCAACTTTAATCACAACCCCAACGGCACGCCCAGCCGTAATAAAAGTTGACATAAAAGCAATATTTTTCATTTCTGCTAAAATTGTTGTTGCTTCAATTGGTTTATCTGTCTTATGAACCGGGACACTTTCACCGGTTAAAATTGCTTCATCAATAAAAACATCTGATTGTTCAATAATTCGCAGTTCAGCTGGAACATATTTTCCAGCTTCTAAAACAACAATATCACCAACTGTTAATTCATGGGCCGGAATTTCTTGTTGAAGATCATTTCGAATGACAACAGCCTTTGGTTTAGAAAGTGATTTTAATGCTGCCATTGATTTTCGGGCTTTTACGGTTTGTACTGTTTCTAAGATTGCATCAAGAATAACAATGGCTCCAATTACAGTAAAATCAACAAAATATCCCCCTCTTAATTTTCAGTTATTACCAACCATTGGTGCAATAACGGAAATTACTGCTGCAGCAATTAAAATTAATTGAAGTGGTTCAATTAAAGCTTTTCCAAAAATGACATATCATGGGGTTACTTTTCCCTTTGGTAACTCATTTTTACCATATTGTTTTTGACGAATTGTAACTTCATCGCTTGATAAACCAATTTCAAAATTAGTTTGTAAAGAAGATTCTAGGTTGTTATTATCCTGGGATATATATTCTTCCATAGTCTTTAACCTTTCTGTTCATTTGCTTTAATAATTATTATACCTGAAAAATATTAATTTAACATATTAATTCTATATTAGTTATTAACTGATATCTTTGCATTATAATAATAAAAAAATGATTTTAATAACTTAAAATCATTTTATAAATTTTTATGACGTTTATTACTATCTTCTTGTTTTAATCGAAAACTAGTATAATACGGATTCTGTCATTTAATAGCCCCTTGTCCCATACGATTATAAGTATGAGCAGCATTTCGTAATGCCTTAATTTTTTGTTTTGTTAATTCTAATAGATTATTCTGACGAAAAAACGACTGATTTTTTCTAATATTTGTAATTAGAACTGGTTTCTTATTTTTCTTTGCTGTTGTTTGTTTTTCGACTGTTTTTGTTATTTTTTTAGTTGTTTGTTGTATTTTTTGTTTTGCAATCCGATGTGGTTTTTGTTGTTTTGCGGGTTGATAGTGGCGATAAGGGTTAGCTTTCATATTATGTTGTTTTCGAAGTAAACCAAGAATTACTGTTTTTTGATCAAATGTTAATTCTGTTTTAGTTTTTAAAATTCGTTCAATTGAAAGAAAATTTAATTTCAAAGAATTTAAAAAATTAAAAGTTTTTAATGTTTTTGCATCTAAATTTCCATTTATTAACATCAATAATCCTTCCTTTGCTTTTTCGTTATGGTAAAATTATACCTGTTTTTCTTTAGATTAAAAGTATTTTTTCATAAAAAATGTTGTAATCTCTTCGTTTTGAGACAGGTGTAAATTCTTTTTAATGGCACTATAATGATGTTTTTGAAAAAAAGCTACTGTTGGCAAATAAGCATCAACAGTAAGATCTAAAAAACCATTTGCTTGTGCAACTGTTTCTAATTGTTGCAACATTTTTTTGCCAAAATATCATCCTTGATATTCGGGATCAACATATAATTGTGTAATTCTATTCTGCTCAGAATGATATGACCCAAAAGCTAAAATTTTATTGTCAAAGACAATAACATAACCTTCTTCTTCACTTAACACTTTACAAAAATCTTCGTTTTGTCATCGTTGTAAAATTGCTGTCTGTTGTAACAAACTATAGTCCTCAATGCTAATTTTACTCAATACTTTTTGTCCTAATTCTTCAATTTGTTTTTGATCTAAGATTGTTGCGCGTCGAATCATTATCTCTTACCCCTTATTGATTATTTCTATTTAAAATTTTTGGTTATTAAAATCATCTGTAAAATTTTATTTTCTTACATTAAATTTTACTCTTAATAATCATAACACAAAATTATCTAATCCTAATGGCATAAAAAAATAGCACCTGATAAGGAACTATTTTTTTTCTTTATGTAAAGTATGTTGGTTACATTTTGAACAATATTTTTTTACTTCTAATTTTTCTTGTTGTTTCTTTTTATCACGTTTTGCAATATAGTTTTCTTCTTTACATTGTTCACAACGTAAAATTATTCCTTCGCGCATTTACTTACTCCTCTTTTCTGTTCAAACATAATTCTTTGCTAAATTTTGCAACAAATATATCATAGCAAAATAATTTCCTTTTGCCAATTAATTTTGACTTCTTTTTTTGCAATATTTTAATTATCTCATCGAAAAATCCTAATAATTAACCATGTTAAAAGTCCTGTTATAAGGATTGAACCCAAAATAATTCCCAAACTAATACTTAAACCAGTTAAGGATAATAAAGCGTGCTTATAATTGCTACCAAATAAAGCTGGAATAAAAGCTGCGATAATAAATGATCCTCCAACGAACAAAATACTAAAAATTCCTGTCACTAATGATTGCACAGTTCGTGAATTTATTAAAATGACAGCAATCATCATTAAACTAACTGCAAGAGCAGTAATAAAAATTGAGATAAAGAAAAAGAGAAAAATAACAAAATTATAAACCTCTCCAAAATCAATTTTTAAAGCAGCAGTAATAATAAAACTAGCAATTAGCACTAACAAATCAGCAATTAATACCAAAGTAAAACAATAGGCATAAACAATAACAATAAATCCAAAAGGCTTAATACCTAATAGCCCAATTCGTTTATAAACAACAGACATTTTTAAATCAATTAAAAATCCCATCATCATATACATTGCAACACTAGCACCAGTTGCAATAAAAGTAATTCCAATTGATAAAGCCATTACTTCTGGACCATGACGATTAGCAAAAATTGCTTGACAAAGAATTCCAATTGGAATAATAACAATGGCAAAAGCCAGAACCAATTTTTGACGGCGTAAATAATTTAGAAAAAAACTATATAGTGAAAATAAATTAATTTTTTCACTAACTAAGCAATTATTTTTTGTTTTTATCGATGTATTTTGCTCAGTTTTTTGCTCATTTGTCATTTTCTATTGCTCCTGTTCTATAATTTTGATTATAAGCACCAATTTGATATTCTTTAAATTGATCTTTAACAAATTTTTCAACATTACCATATTCAGCGATAATTTCATCAACTTTTGATATTTTTATAATTTCGCCATCAATCATAAAAATTAAAGTGTCACAAAATTTTTCAATTTCTTCCATATTATGTGAGATTAATAATAATGCTTTATCTTGATTTGCTAAAAAGGTACTTAATATTTCATATATTTTATCTTTAATTTCTAAATCTAATCCCGTTGCTAATTCATCAAGAATAATTAAGTCTGGTTCAACAATTAAGGCTAATAAAATATTAATTTTTTGTTGTTGTCCACCAGATAATTTAGTAATATCTTTATTCATTATTTTTTCTATTTGTAAGTCTAATAACAATTGATAAATTTCATTTGGTGAAATAAATAAATTATAAGCTTTTAAATATAAATTTAAAATATCATAACCAGTAACTCCTTTTGGATATTTTGATTCTTGTAATTGCATCCCAATGCGAACACCAAATTTCTTTTCACTAGTCCCATCCGAAACACGACGAAGTTGTGCTAAAATTTCACATAAAGTTGTTTTTCCAGTTCCATTTGGGCCAACAATTCCAATTCGATCGCCGGTTTTAACCGTTAAATTAACATTTTTTAAAACATGTTGTTTGCGATAAAATTTATTGATATTAACACCTTTGACTAAAAAGTCTTCTGTTAAATTAGCCATTTCTGATCGCTCCCATTTCTATTTATCAGATTATTAAAATTATATAATAAAAATCAGTCAAATTATGACTGATTTTTATTATTTTTTATTTTTATCAAGAAGATCATTCATTGTTATTTTTAATTCTTTTGTTTCTTCAATTTCCAAATCCTTTTTGAATTTATTTTTATCAATTTGTTTCTTTTTTGGTTTAGTAAAATCAACTTTTTGCATTGTTTGTTGTTGATTACTTGTCTTAACATCTTTTAATCCAACAATGATTGTTCCTGGTGGTGCTTTTTCAATGGCCTTTAATCGGGCTAAACGAGAATCATCTTTTTGTAATGGCTCTTGTTTGATTAATGTTGTTGGTGATAAATGATCCAAGTTTTTACTTTCGGCTTCTTTATCGTTTTTCTTTTTAATTAAAGTTTCAACAGTAGTAACTGTTTTGCCAAGATTTGGTTTTATATTCTGATTAGCATTTTGAACTGGTTTGTTTTTCAATACCTGTTTATTTTGTTCTTCCTCTTCTTGTTTTTTTAATGCTATTTGTGCTTTTGCTAATTCTTTTTTCTCAAGTAAGATATCAACTGTTGTTTTAACCTTACCAAAAGTTTTTAAAGGAAAAGATGATAATTGTGTTTCAACAAGGATTGGTTCGTTTTCCTTCGTAACTATTGGTAGTTCTTTTGGTGTTTGTTTCACACTTGCTTTTTTTTGAACTGGTTTTTTCTTTTTCTTTTGTGATGGTTTAGTAATTTTTAATTCAGGTTCTGGTTTTGTTTGATTTTCTTGGATATCAGGCGTTAATAAATTTATTGTAGTTTCATCAGTAGAAATTGGATCTATTTTTTCTGCTGGTGGTTCCAAACTTGGTACTAAAACTGGGTTTATTGCAATAACGAGGTGACTTTCATCATCGTTAGTACTATCGTTTAATGTTTTTTCTTTTTCCTTACTTTCTTGGACAGGAGCTGTTTTATTAACCACGGAATTAACTGTTTTAGGTATATTATCTACTATTTTGAAATTATGATGTTGCTTTTTCTGACCATGATGAAAAAGATGATTTTTTGTTGGTTTTTCATCATGATGTTCTACCATCTTTTTAGAATGAATTAATTTTAAATTATAATATTGTGGAATGACAATATCAACAATATTTTCAAAACCTAATGCATCTGTTGTGCGATCTAATTTATGAACATGTAATTTATCGGTATTAAATAGGACAATTTCATCTTGTTGATTTAACATATGTAAAGTATCATTTGGTTTTGCAATAAAAATTCATTTTACCAATTCTGTTACTTTTTTATTAATTATAAACATCCTTGTTCCTTTAACTGGTCGTGTTGATACTGGTAAGTCTTTTATTGTAATTTTCTTACCAGTATTAAGATTTGTAATTAAGACAAGATTATCTTCTTTACAATAGCCAGCCCCAACAACAGTATCATCACGTAGATTAATTGATTTAACTCCTGCTGTTCGTAATCCTAATGCTGGGATTTCTTTTGCCTTATATTTAACAATAAAACCATTTGCTGTTGTTATAACAACAAATGAATGTTTATCAACTAATTGGCTAGCAATAATTTCATCATCACCTTTTAGATTAATCGCTTTAATTGCTTTACTAATTCGTGTTGCTTCAAAATCTTTTACTGCTGTTTTTTTAATCATTCCATTTTTTGTTGCTAACATAATATATTGCTCTGGTTTATTAAAGTCGTTTAGTAAAAAGGCACTAATAATTTTTTCTTCGCCAGGTAATTCAGAAATAGTGTTAACATGTTCACCAATATCTTTAATTCGGACTGATTTAATTTTATAAACGGGAATAATAACATAATTTCCTTTTGAAGTGATTAATAAAATTTTATCTAAACTATTAGCTTGAAAATCAGCAATTCATAAATCACCTGGTTTACGTTTAAATTCTTCTGTTGTTAATTTTACAAGTTGGTTATTTTCTAACGCTTTTAAATAACCATCACGAGAAACTCAAATATTTAAATCTTTTTCAATAATTGTTTCTGTCTTTTCAAGTTCGATTGCTTCAATTTCATCTTCAATAACACTACGACGAGGACTATGAAATCGTTTTCTAATTAATTCTAATTGGTGAATAATCACCTGATTTAATTTATTAATATCACTTAAAATTGCTTTTAAATTAGCGATTGTGGCAATTAATTCTTTTTGTTCTGCTTCTAATTGTAAAATGTCTGTTGAAGTTAAACGATATAAACGTAATTGGACAATCGCTTCTGCTTGTACTTTACTAAAGGCAAATTTAGCAACTAAATTATTTATCGCATCCGTACGGTCCTTTGAGTGGCGAATTGTGGCAATAACTTCATCTAAAATACTAATTGTTTTAATTAATCCTGCCACAATCTCTAAACGTTTTTCAGCACGAGCTAATTCAAATTGTGAACGATTAGTGACAACTTCATGTTGGTGTTCAACATAATAAGTTAAGATTTCTTTTAATCCTAATTGTAATGGTTGTTTTTTAGCAATTCCAACAATATTAAAATTATATGAAATTTGTAAATTAGTATTTTTTAATAAGAATTTACGAACAATTTCAAAATTAGCTTGTTTTCCTAGTTCAACAACAATTCGCAATCCTTCACGGTCAGTTTCATCACGAACTTCTTTAATATTTAACCCCGGTTCATTATATTTAATATCATCAATTTTTTTAACTAAATCTTGTTTAACAACTTCATATGGAATTTCAGTAATAACTAAGGTATTATTCTCATTTTTAATTTTGCTTCGAATAATAATTTTTCCTTTTCCAGTTTGATAGGCTTCTAAAATTCCATTTTTCCCTTGAATAATACCACCCGTTGGAAAATCTGGACCTTTAATATATTTTATTAACTCAGTAATTTTACTTTTTGGTTTTTTAATAAAATGAATTGTTGCGTCAATGATTTCATGTAAATTATGTGGTGGAATATTTGTGGCATAACCAGCTGCAATTCCAGTCGAACCATTAACTAATAAATTTGGAAATAACGCAGGTAAAACAACTGGTTCTTGTTCCGAATCATCAAAATTGGGAGCAAAAGCGACTGTTTTTTTATCAAGATCTTGTAATAAAAATGATGAAATTTCACTTAACCGTGTTTCAGTATAACGCATTGCCGCAGCAGGGTCACCATCAATTGAACCATTATTACCATGCATATCAATTAACGGATAACGTACTTTTCAATTTTGTGATAATCGAACCATGGCATCATAAACAGAAGTATCACCATGGGGATGATACTTCCCAATTACTTCTCCAACAATCCGTGCTGATTTTTTATAACTACTATTAAAAGTTAACCGTAATTCATTCATAGCAAATAAAATTCGCCGTTGCACTGGTTTTAAACCATCACGAACATCAGGCAAAGCACGGTCCTGAATAATATATTTTGCATAACGACCAAAACGTTCAGCCATAATATCATTTAAGGTATAAATTAATTCATTTGTCTTTTCACTATTGCTCATGTTTATATTCCTTTCTCTAATTTAAATTTCATCATGTCCTGATTAATGACAAATTTTGAATAATCAATCTGATAAAATAATTTTTGTCCTAGGGTTGTTAAAGCTCAACAATCTGACTGCTTGTGATAAATAAATAGTTGTTGGTTATGTTTTAACAATAATAGAAATGTTCGAAAATATTCTAATGTTTGTTTATTGACCGTATTAATTAACCTAATTAAAGACAGTAATTGTGCTAACATTTTTCTGTTGTTGGTCATTGCAAAATCAGTCTGATAATAAATTGTGGAATTTGTTTTAATTAAATAACTACCCTTCTGTTCTGACCAGTTGACTTCACATTGATAAGCAAGACAACCTTCAATTAACATCAATTTATAAATTGTTGTTTTCATTAATGCTAAATTTTTCTTAATTTCTTCAATAAAGTTGTTTTGACCAGTGTCTTTTTCTGGTTCCAAAATACTAAAATTATTAATTTTTTGCAACGATATTAAAATCGTTAAAATATTATAATTATAATAATTTAATTCTTCTTCAATCGTATTATTTTTAAAAAAATTAATTCCTTTCTTTGTTAATAAATATATGTTACTACTTGGTTCTAAATGATAAAGAGCCCGATCTTGTTTCATAAGCTTAGTTCAAAAAACTTCTTTTGCTATTGTTTGTTGTTTTACTAAACTTAAACTTTCATAACACCAAGTTAAAGTGTCTTGGTCATCTAATATTATGTCAATTGTATTAACAATTTCATAATCACTATCTTCACTATCATTTGATGTTAATAATTCTAATGTGATAGTATTCCCTTTTTCTTTAAGGCTAATAATTCATAACTGAAAATTTTGATATTGACTAAGTTTGACATTAGTTTGATTCAAATCAGTAATTAATGTTTTAATTGCTGGTAGTAACATCATCGTCCTTATCGATTGATAATTGGTTGAAAATCATCTTCTAACGTAAACTTAACATTTTCATCAATTCAATCTTTTCGTTTTCTAGCATCATCACCCATTAAAGTTACAATTCGTTTTTCAGCCATAAGAGCATCATCAATTGTTACTAAAATTAATTGGCGTGTTTCAGGGTCCATTGTTGTTTCTCATAACTGTTCAGCATTCATTTCCCCTAATCCTTTGTAACGTTGTAATTCAAACTTATCTTTTAAAGTACTTAGTTTTGTTTTCAATTCATTTTCATCTCAAGCATAATCAATTTTTTTATTTTTAGTATTCAAAATTTTAAATAATGGTGGTAAGGCAATATAAACACGATGATTTTCAATTAATGGACGCATATAACGATAAAAGAATGTTAATAATAATGTTTGAATATGAGCCCCATCGGTATCAGCATCAGTCATAATAATAACTTTCCCATAATTAGCATCTTCAATATCAAAGGCATTTCCAACGCCAGCGCCAATGGCATTAATCATTACATTAATTTCTTCATTATTCATTAAGTCTTGCATTTTTGCTTTTTCAGCATTAATAACTTTTCCTCGCAACGGTAAAATTGCTTGGAAACGACGATCACGTCCTAATTTTGCACTTCCGCCGGCTGAATCTCCTTCCACTAAAAAGATTTCATTGCTTAATTTATTCCGGTTTTGGGCTGGTGTTAATTTTCCAGTTAATAATCGATCACTATTCCCCCGTTTTTTATTGTTTCGTGCTGCTTCACGAGCTTTTCGCGCTTCTTCACGAACATTTCGTGCTAATAATGCCTTTTCAATAATGGCATAAGCACTTGTTTTATTTTCTGTTAATCAAAAACCAAATTGTTTTGTGACAATTATTTCTACCGCTGTTCGTGCATCATAAGTTCCTAATTTTCCTTTTGTTTGTCCTTCATATTGAATTAAACTTTCTGGTACTTTTACGGAAATAATTGCTGTTAAACCCTCGCGAGTATCGGTTGAATCCAAGTTTTTATCTTTTTCTTTTAATAATCCTTCTTTTCGCGCATAATCATTAATAACTTTTGTTAGTCCGCTACGAAATCCAACAACATGACTTCCTCCTTCACTTGTTTTAACATTATTGGCAAAACTAAGTAAATTTTCATTAAATTCAGTTGAATATTGTAAAGCAACTTCAACTTCAATTTCCTTTTCGAGACCTTTCATCATTACAATTGGGGTAATGTTTTTTTTTCCTTCATTCATATAACTGATGAATTCTTCTAAACCATTATTAAATAAATATTCTACTGTTTTGTCAGCGCGATCATCAGTTAACGTAATTTTAACCCCACTATTTAAAAATGCTGATTCACGAATTCGTTCTGAAATTGTTGAAAAAGAAAAATCAATTACTTTAAAAATCTTTGAATCAGGTAAAAAAGTAACCGTTGTTCCTGTTTCATTTGTTGTCCCAATTTGTGTTAATGGTTGTTTTACTTGACCACCATTACCAAATTTAATATGTCAAATTTTTTGATCACGATAAATTTTAACATCAAAAACGGATGATAAGGCATTAACAACCGAAGAACCAACCCCATGTAATCCTCCCGATGTTTTATATCCGTCACCACCAAATTTTCCCCCAGCATGAAGAACTGAAAAAATAATTTCAGGGGTTGATTTTCCCGAAGCATGTTTTCCCGTTGGCACACCACGACCATTGTCTTGAACGGTAATGGCATTGTTTTTATGAATAGTAACATTAATTTCAGTACAATACCCGGCTAATGCTTCATCAATTGAATTATCAACAATTTCTCATACTAAATGATGTAATCCACGTACATCAGTTGACCCAATATACATCCCAGGACGTTTCCGAACAGCATCTAATCCTTCTAGAATTTGAATTGATGATTCATCATATTTTAAAGTGTTATTTTCTGTACTCATATTTTAATCATTCCTTTTAATTCTAATTTTCACTATAACTATCATATATTATAATAGTTTTATTTACAATTATTTACAAAATTATTTCTAATATACTATATAATAGTAAAAGAGAGGTGACAAAATGACATTATATGGATATCTAGGAACAATAATTGCTGCAATTATTGGATACTTAATTGGATCTTTTAGTTGATCAATTTTTATTAGTAAAACCCTTTATAAAATTGATGTTCGAGAATATCATTCAAAAAATGCTGGAGCCACAAATACTAGTCGTGTCCTAGGCAAAAAATGAGGTTTTGGGATTATGTTTTTAGACATGTTGAAAGTGACAATAACAATGTTTATTGCGTTTGGAATTAGTTGTATTAATATTAACGGTGTTAATTTTGGGTCAACTAGTTATTATATTCCAGCTTTTTTTGTTTTAATTGGACATTCATATCCAATTTATTATAAGTTTAAAGGAGGGAAAACAGTTTCTTCTTTTTTGGGGTTATTATGAATGACTAATCCTTACTATTTTTTAATTGCAACTGTCGTATGATGAACTACAATCTTTATTTGAAAACGTGTTTCTGTTTCTTCAATTTTAGCTGCTTTATTTACGGGTGCTTTATGCTGAATTCCTCAATTAAGTGGAATTGATATTATTAATTTTAATGGTGATTTATTACAGAATTCACATGTTGTTTGAATGAATTACTTACATTATGTTAATTATCATAATTATTATGATAGTTTAGCATTAATTAATATTGTTATTACTTTAAGTGCTATTTTCTTAATTTTTAAACATCATCAAAATATTGTTCGTTTATTCAAAGGAACTGAAAAGCCTTATGATTTTAAAGGTAAATCTGATTTAGCAGCAGGAAATATTACAACCAATAATGAAAATAATTCGGTAAAAAAAGCATAATTAATAATTGTAAATTACTTAGTAATTTACAATTATTTTTTTTGGACTGTAGTTTTATCACCATAATGATAAAATGGCGTATAATGAAACACTGCTTTGCCAAAAGTAAAAGTACCATCATAGCCCCCACCATTAGCAAAAATACGATCAATACCATTATAATTTCAATCGGTATTGTATCATCCTGTTACTTGCTGATAATTAAATAAATTAAGATCTAATATTTTTTTATCCTTTTCAGAATTAATAAAAATATTAAATAAGGTTTTTGGTAATTGAAAATTGCTTAAACCATTGGTAAGGATTTGCTTAAATGTAGTTTCATCAACCATAAAATTAAATCATGTTCCATCACTATTTAAATTATAAAATCTTAAAAAAGCAATAATTAAATTAGCAAAATTAGTTAATTTTTGATCTAAAGCTACTTCTGACAAAGTGATTGTTGTTTCAAAAGTCATGTTTTTATTATTTTTAACAATACCTTTTAAAGTCATTCCGTAAACATTAAGATAATCTAAATTTAATGTTGCCTTTGCTAAAGTCAATGTTTGATTTGTAATTTCATTTAATTTTGGTGCAATTCGTTGTTTATATTGTTGCACAAAATTATTGACATTAGCTGTTTCAATATTTTGCCCACCTCAATGATATAATCTACTATTTTCTCAATTTACTCGGTTATTATAGTAATAACCTTTATCGTTTCTATTATTAAATAAGGTATTTATTGTATTTACAAAATTCTTTTCTTCATTATAAGAAATATCAATATGGTTTAAGCGTTGATGACCTTGAATAAAATCTTTTAACATGATTTTATAGTTTTGATCTAAAGCAGTGTTATTGTTGGTAAAATCAATATTAAACTCATCATATAACGGTTTAAATAGTTTATTTTCAGTTAATTCAATAATTTCAATGTTTGATATTCATTGCAATAAATAATCTTGAAATTGCAGAATTGCCTTATCATTTAGTTTATTAAACAAAGCAAGATCATTTGTCATATTAAAGTTCGTTTGGTATGGTTGGCGTGCTGTTAAACCTTTAAACTGCACTTGGTATCAAACCATAAATTGAATATTAACAATTTTTAAATTTTCAATTCCATTAATTTGTAATCCTAAGCGAGTGTTAATTTCATTAATATCAACAAATTGCAAAGTAATATTGTGATCAATTTCTTGAAACATTAGTGGCTGACTATTTGGATAATAATTAGGATATTGATTGACAATTTGACGATTAACATTATCAAAAACAGCACGGAAAATAGTTAAAAAATGATTAATAACATAGCGATGATCAAGATTATTGAATTGTAATGTTAGTTTGGGATTATTAGTTTTATCAACTCATTGGTATGCTTTTAATAAGTCCGGATTATTGCCTAAAATAGCTTCTTGAAATAGAGCACTTTCAAAACTTTTTTGAGCAGTTTGAATAATCTCATTAAAAACTTCAAGATCATTAACAGGACTATCAGCTTTATCTTCATTTAAATTTGGGTTTGGAATGCAACTAATAATAGAAGTTGTTGCAGCAGTTGGTATCAGAGTTACACCGAATAAAATTAATAGTTTTTTCATTGTGTATTATTCTCCTTAATAATTGTTTCTAACAAACATATATTAATTTTATTAAAAAAAAAAAAAAAAAGCAAAGGGGTCCCCCTCGCTTTTCAATTTTAAATTAATTTAGTTTTATTTTCTTTTAGCATAAAAATTACCAAAATAAACAGCAGATCAAGGCGAATAAGCAATTGAACCATAGAAAGTTTTATCTCCAAACATAAAACTAAAACTATAACCTTTTCCACTAGCATTAATTTTTAAAGTATCATTGTCTTCTACATTTCATGTTGGATAGGTTTGTTTTAATTTACTAACCGCATCATCAATATTAAACAAATTAATACCTGGCAATTTATTAATTTCAGGACGATTAACAAAATCTTGCACTAATGGTTTTAACGAATTCATATAATTATTTGCTGCTTTCATTTTGTCAAAAACACTACTTGGAATATGAATAATTTGATGATCAGAATATACCTCAATTTGATATGTTTCGAAAAATTTTATAACAATTTGACTATATTCCATTAATTTTGTTTTTAATCCCTCTTTTGAAATTGCAATAAGAACTTCCAATGGTTTTCCGGTATTACCTTCAATTACACCATTTAATGTTAACCCAGCAACAGTTATTTTCGATAAATTAACAGTGAAACTAGCTAATTGTAAATCATTACCACTAATATTAAAAACATTTAATAGTTTCATTAAAAATTGATAAAATGTATCTACACTAACCTTATTAGCATTAAAACGGCCCTCTCCTGCTCAAACATAAGCTGTATTCTCTGGCCGTGATGGAACAGCAACCCCACTTGTAACATCATTTAATGCTCCCGTTTGTAATAACAATAACTCTTGGTCCGCGTTCCATGTAATATAATCTTTAATATTTGTTAATTCAGGGTCCTTATTGATTAAGGTTATTAACTCTCTTTGAATAATATTGTCTAAATCATCATGGCGTTTTGAATAATTAATATAAAAATTATCATATAAACTAGTAAATTCTGGTGCTTTATCTAAAATAATTTTGCCTTTTTCATTAAAGAAATTAACAATAACTTTTGATAATTTTGAAATAATTCCACTTTGTAATTCTTTTATTTTTGCAATATCATTTGAAATGGTATATTGAATGACATAATCAGATGTCACAACATATGTTTTAAACTGAACTTGAAATCGAAATTTAAAGTCGATTCGTGTTGCTTTTAAACCTTTTAAATTAGTTTCACCATTAATTTTTCCTAATGTTACAAGATCAATATAATTCAAAGTATAACTTGAATCATTTAATAATGTTAATGGTTTTGAATCAACATAATAATTTGAATAATCGTTAATAATCGCATTATTAATGTTATTAAAAATAGCATTAAATTTAGTATCTAAAATATTTAAAACAGGTATAACATCAGGCATATTTTTGTCTAAAACTTTTGTTGGTGATTCTTCAGTAACTAACGGGTATAATTTATCAAAGTCAACTTCAGAATAATCATTAGTATCAAGCATTGAACTATTTTGTGAATATTGTAAAAAAGCATTAGTTGCTCGTTTAGAAATTTTATCTAAAATTTCAATATCCTTAAAACTTCCTGTATTGTCATCAGATGATGTCTCATGATTAACACAGGCAATAAGAGTTGTCCCAAAAACCCCACTTAAATTAGCAATTGCTAATAAACTTAATAATTTTTTCATTTGATATTTCCTCTAAAAAGTAATATACTTTTTTCTTTTTTATAAATAATGATTATATTAACAAAAAAAAAAAAAAAAAGCAAGTACAAATTTAAAAATTACTTGAAAATTACTGCGTCCAATTTTGTCCACTTACATTTTATCCTACGTTTATTAGTGACGATCCATTTCATTTACTATGAATACGTTCAAAATTATAAAAATGAACATATAATTTAATATCACTTATTGCTTCATCTATACTTTGATATTCATCACAATGTATTTTCAGATAATGCATTATGACCAATTTTTTAATAATAACTCCTTATTATTTAATCTTTTAAAAATTTCATAATTAAATCACGAATTATCAAACTAACTTGGGGTAAATTTTTTTCAAATTGACTAGTTGCACTATCCCCGCTTGATTCTAAATAATCACTGACAATCTTAATACTAATCATTGGCAAATGGTGCTTTGCAGCAACTTGAAAAAAAGCAGTTCCTTCCATATCAACAACATCAATTTTATCTTTAAACTTTGTTTTAATATGGTTAAAATATTCTGCTTTATCAATGAAAATATCACTACTCCCTAAAACAGCTTGTTGACTATCTAATATTTTTGTTTCAGCTAATGTTAACAATGTTTCATTACTATGATAACTACTTACTTCTCCAGGAATTTGTCCAATTGCATATCCAAATGCTTGTGCATCAGCAAAAGTGTAATATGCTTCGGAAATAAGCAAAACAGTTAATGGCGGTAACCGTTTTTTTAAACTCCCAACAGTTCCAATATTATAAATTGTTTTAATGGCATAATCATTAATTAAGGTTGTTAAACTCATCGTGGCATTTACTAATCCAATTTTACTAATTGCAAATAATCATGTTCCCTTTTGATATAATTTAATATCATCATACTTAATGATTTCAGTTGGTTGTAAAGCTACTATTGTTGCAGATAATTCAGCTTGCATTGCACTAATAACTAAATTCATCGTATTATTTTCCTCGCTTTCATTCTTGATAAGTTAATTTAAGTTTATTTCCTAACAAAGCAAGACCCGTTTGCATCACAGCACGTTCAAATTGCATTGTTAATAATGCTTGAAATGCCTTCATTAAATCTTGCTCTGCTAAAGCACGATAACTTTCAATACCAGGATAATTTCGTTCCGCACTAATTTTATCAGCAACAAAAATTATCATTTCAAAGGGTGTCATTTGACGATGACCAACAGTATGCCATTTTATTGCTGATAAAATTTCTTTATCAGTAAATAAAAGGTCATATTTTAAATAACAATATCCTGTATATGAATGTCAAGTTGGAATTGGTTCTTTTAAGAAACTTGGCAAATATTTTGTTAAATAAACCTCTTGTTTTTCTTTTGCTCATTGTTTTGTAATATCATGATAAGTTCCCGCAATTAACGCTTTGTGAGAATCAAAGCCATGTCGTAATGCCAATTCCTGGGCCTTTTTACCAACATTTAAACAATGTTGATAACGCTCAGCATCCATATTTTTAGCTAACCGTTCTGGCAAATATAATAAGTTATTATTGATATAATTTCTAATTGCTGGTAATTGTAAATTAACTTTTTTTCCTTCTCGTAACAACGTTGAAGATAAATGTAAATTATTAGTAAAAGGAATTAAAAGTGCTTGATATTGTTGCAGAACACTTTGTTTAATCTGATCATCTCGTTGAAAAATAATAAATGTCTGCATTTTTATTAGTTCAGCAATATTATTTCATTTCCCTAATGTTTGTAATTGATCAGACCCAATCATAAAGTAAAACTGATGCATAGGAAATTGTTGTTGTAATTTTAAAACAGTATCGTAAGTTGTACTAGGTTTTGTGTTTTCTAATTCAATTAAATTAATTCTAACATATGATAATTTGCTAATTGCTAATTTAATCATTGCTAATCGATCGTTAGCGGGAGATAGTTTTCGTATTTTAAAAGGGTTTTGATTTGTTGGAATAATTCATACTTCATCAATATCTGTTTTAGTTTTAACCAATTTAATCATTGCTAAATGATCAGTATGAAATGGATCAAAACTACCCCCAAATAACGCTATCTTCATAATCCTTGCCTCCATCACCTAATTCTTTTTTAACTTCCCCCAAAATGAAAAAGAAAGAATAATTATTCATCTTTGTTTTTAATTCCTAATTCAACCAAAACATCTTCAACAGTGTCACGAACAATATGTTGAAATTGTTCAACGGATAAAGTAATTGTAAAATCATTATGTTGTTTTGAAACAGAATAATCTTCGTGCGATAATTTTTGTTTAATTTTAGTAATTTCTTTTTTATTCCCAGTAATTGCAATATTATCTTCTTTTGTTTGGTTTAACTCTTTCTTCTTTTTTGGTTCACCTTTTTGATCTAATTCTAACTTATGATCATCACGATGTGAAATTTTAATTCGATCCATAATATATGCCATTCGATCATTAAAATTACGTTCTTTAATTTGATTTAACATTTGTTGGAATTCATTTGGCTTTGATTGCGAACTATCACGAAGATGTTTTAATCGCTCTAACCGTTCTAATAAATTTTCATGTTCATTAACATTGTTTTCTTCTTTATACTTACTTATTTGACTCCGAGCGTTTTGAACAAGACTATGAATATTATTAACATTTTTTTGATCAACAGTTGGTTTTGTATTAATTTCTAAATTATCATCTTCTATAGCTGATAATGGTGTTTCACTAACAAAATTTTCTCTAAAATCAATGCCACTTGCTGCTTCAATATCATCATCAAAACTACTAGCTGACGCTAAATTAACAATTATATCCTGTTTTTTCTTTCTTCTAAATCATTTAAACATATCTTTTCCTCTAACTTATATTATATATTATATAATAAATTATAAAATTTCTTGAAGTTTTTTCTAACAATGTTATGATTATAATGTAATTGACAGAGGTAGCTTATTATTTTTAATAAGTTTGAGAAATACTCTTAGAACCTGATCTAGTTAAAACTAGCGGAGGGAGTTCAAATTGATTATTTATTAATTCAATAAATTTAGTTTGATCCTCATTTTCACAGATGTTAATTATAAAGTTATTTGTGTAAGGAGATTTTTTTATATATGGAGCAAAATCTAATTTTTAAATGTACTGTAAAACAACAACGAATTGTTTTATGATACAATAAATTAACAATTTTTATTCCAATTAGTTTATATTTAGCTTTTTTAATCACTCTTAGTGTTTTACCATTAGCAACACTAAGTACCATTTTGCACTTAGCAAATGATCAAAATTTTAAAAATATATCAATTTTTTTCATTGCAATTTGTGTTCTTGGTTTAATTTTTAGTATTATATATACCATTAGTACTTGATTAACTACTTATGAAGAATATATTAATTATAAAATGCAATTTATTATTTTAAATATTATTAGTCTTAATATTCTTACTTTAATTAGTAATATTATTATTTATAGTTATGAAGTCAAAGTTAGTGATGTCCTTTTTTCAAAAGCAAGCAAGAAAAAACGATTCTTAATTAATTTAGGAATTTGAAAATGAAAAACATTTGATTTTGTGATTATTGCAATGTTTGCCGCAGTAACCCTTGTCTTAGCTTTTTTAGAAACACTTATTCCGATTTTACCACATGGTGGAAGTATCGCTTTAAAATATATTCCATTAACAATTATTGCTTTTATTCACTCAGCACTAGCTGGATTTATCACAGGAGCAATTAGCGCATTAATGTCGCTTTTATTTATTTCGTCAGGTTTTATTGTTTCACCGTGATCATATTTATTAGATTACTTTATTCCAATGATTGTGCCTATGATTGCTGGATTTATGCGTTTTAAGGTTAATAACGATAAAAAGTACATTACATATATTAATTATATTATTATTTGTTTTAGTATTATTAGTTTAATTTATGTTTCACAAGTTGTAGTTGGCGCTCTAATTTGAACAACGTTATTCCCTGATTCAGTTTGACCAGGCTATACTAATTGATTATATTCAATTGTTTATAACTTTATTCATAATTTTATTTTCACTTATCCAATTATGCAAATTGTGATTCCGCTAGCGTTGCGGGGTTTAACTCCCGTCTTTTGACAACGTTATTTGAAATATGAAGGTTAAAAAACTTAAAAAACTAGGTGTTTTTTTCCCTAGTTTTTTTATTATTATGAAGGTTTATTTTTTTTAATAATAATTCTCATCATGTGTCATGCAATTTGACTTTTGTTTGTTGATGATAAATTGGTTTAAATAAATAAATGAGTAACAATCCTAACCCAATAATTGGAATTCCTAAAATAAAACTAATTAAGAACTGTCATGGTCGTGCTAAATCTTTTAATCCCAATGCTCAAGCAATATCACCAACAATATAATTCTCACCAAAATATTGGTTAAATAATTCCACTGTGACAATAATAATAATTCCGGTGATAAAACTAGTTTGAATTGTTTTTCGTGAAAACTGATAATTTGTTAAACCATATAAATAAACATACATAAAACCAAATAAAGTAAACGTATGACCAAAATAAAAAACATAATAACTTCATTCTAATATTGTTGGTTGTTTACTTGGAAAAATTAATGTTAAAATTGGTCCCATAATTCCTAATGGAAAAAAACAATCTAAAAAAATTTTATTTGGGTAAAATAACATTATTAATGCTACTCAAGCGACAATCGTACAAGAATATAAGGTAAAATAATTTGAAAAATGTTGTCATCCGCCATGACTTAACATTTCTCACATCCGATCTGCTTCCACAATGACTAGCCAAATTGCAATTCCAACTCGTAAATAACAATACTTGGTTGTTTTTGCATAAAAATTTGGAAAAATTCATAACGTTGTTCATAACAAAACGGATAAAATAATTGCTAAAACCCACGAAAAAATAACCATTTAATAAACTCCCCTTTTAGTTTTTTCTATGTCATTAATATTTTATCTTATTATCATGTTAATTGATATAAAACATGTTTTGATAATCAATTAGTTTTTGCTAAATTTGGATGATAAAACTCTTGTACTTTTTGCATCCCAAGTTTTTTCATAACATTTTCTGATCGATGATTAAAAACACTGGTAAAACTATAAATTGTTCGAAAAGGTAAATTATTTTTAGCATAATTTAAACATCCTCGTGCTGCTTCAGTTGCAAAGCCTTGTCCTCAAGCTGATTGTTTTAACCTTCATCCAATTTCAACACAGGGGGTAAAATCAACAGGGAAAGTAACATTATTAAAACCACAAAAACCAAGAAATTCATGTGTTGATTTTGCTTCAACAACATATAAACCATAACCGTTGGTTTTAAAATCAGTTTGAATTTTAGCATAAAAATCAGTTGTTTCTGCAGCTGATAAGACCTTTGGAAAATATTTCATTACCATTTGATCAGCATTTAATAATTGAAATGCTGATAAATCAGTAGGTTTTCACATTCGAATTATTAGTCGGGGTGTTTCAAATAAAATCATTTGGTACTCCTATTTCTAATTAAATCATAAATAAAAATGTAATTATCATTATTTTGATAATTGCATTTTTTTACTAATGGCATTAACAATATTTTCAACATTAAAACCAAAATATTCTAACACATCGTGGAATGGTCCTGATTGACCAAAAGTATTGATTCCAAAGTTTAATCCCGTATTTGAAGTATAACGTTCTCAACCAAAGGTTGTTCCTAATTCAATCGAAGCAATTAACGCTGTTGGTTCCAACAATTTTGTTTTATAAGTAATATCTTGCTTATCGAATAATTCTCATGATGGCATTGAGATTACTTTTACATTGATCCTTTTATCATGCTCTAATTTTTTCGCAACCGCAATAGCCATACTTACTTCACTACCTGTTGCAATTAAAACAACATCATTATGATGCTCTGAACCATAAACTTGATATGCTCCCTTTTTGACCATTTCAACGCTAGAATGTTCCAACTCTGGTAAATCTTGACGTGTAATTAAAATAGCACTTGGAGTATGACGAGACTGCAGCGCAAGATGATAAGCTCCTAGTGTTTCATTAAAATCTGCTGGACGAAAAACATTTAAATTTGGTTGACTTCGTAACATTGCTAATTGCTCAATTGGCTGATGTGTTGGTCCATCTTCACCAACAGCAATAGAATCATGTGATAAAACATAAATAACTGGGATTTCCATTAGTGAACTTAACCGAATTGCTGGTTTCATATAATCAGCAAAAACAAAAAAGCCACTAGCAAATGGTAATAAACCACGATGTAAACATATTCCATTATTAATAGCTGTCATTGCAAATTCACGAACTCCATAGGCTAGATTACGTCCCTTGCGATTTTCTGCGCTATAAACACCATCTGCTCCTTTTGCTTTGGTACTCCCACTTAAATCAGCACTACCACCAATTCAATTTGGAATAATGCTTGAAATGCGTTCAATAATAGCACCACTACTAATGCGGGTTGCTTGCGGTTTCGTTGGTTTTAAGTCAAGAAATTGTTGTGGATCAAAAGTAAAGTTCCCGTGAATTGCTTCATCGACTTCTTTTCCTAAAGCTGGGTTTTCCTGACAAAATGCTTCATACATTTTTAACCATTGTTCATATTTTTTAATTCCACGATTTTTAACATTAACTTCAAAATCATCATAAATTTCACCAGGAATTTCAAATGGTTTTTCGGTTCATCCTAATAAATTACGAACGGTTTCAATATCTGTTCCTAACGGTGCACCATGAACTGCTGGTGTCCCTTGTTTGGTTGCTCCAAATCCAATTATTGTTTTTACTTCAATTAAAGTTGGTTTATCACTATTTTTTGCTTTAATAATAGCTTCGTTAATTGCTTCAACATCATTACCATCTTTAACAAAAAGATAATTTCAATTTGCTGATTGAAAACGATCGCCAATTTTTTCACTTTGTGCAACATTAACCATATTATCTAATTGAACATCATTTGAATCAAATAGGACAATTAATTTATTTAACTTTCAATGTCCGGCTAAAGAAATTGCTTCTTGAGTTACCCCTTCTTGTAAATCACCATCACCACATAAAACATAAGTATAATGATCAAAAAGCGAATATTTTTTCGTATTATATTTTGCTGCCAAATGTGACTCTGCTAATGCTAAGCCAACTGCCGTTGCAATTCCTTGTCCTAATGGGCCAGTAGTAACATCAACCCCTGGTGTTAAATATGACTCAGGATGACCAGGAGTAATTGAATCAACTTGACGAAAATTTCGTAAATCTTCAATGTTAAGGTCAAATCCTGATAAATGTAATAAAGAATATAATAAAGCACTCCCGTGTCCTGCCGCTAAAACGAACCGATCCCGGTTAGTTCATTTATCAACTTGCGGATTAACATTTAGATGCTTAGTAAATAAAGTATAGGCCATTGGCGCAGCCCCAAGAACAATGCCCGGATGCCCTGAATTAGCTTTATTAATTGCTTCAATTCCTAACATTCTAATTGCATCAATTGATTTTTTCATTCTGTATTCTCCTTTTTTTATACACTGTTTAATTAATATTCATATTAACATTGTACAACGAATTAAAAGAAAGATATTTATAATTTGCAAAATAATTATTTAAATCTTACTTTTTTCTAATTATTAATTTATAATAAGAAAAAGTTGGCATTTCAAAATAGAAAAAGAGTGATGGTAATGGTTAAATATTTGTTTAAGAGTCGTGATGATGTCCTTTAGCTTTGCCAGAAGGAAGCATTTTAAAATACATAATAATGAATGGAGAACGTTATATGCAAAAGATGTTAAATAATATTATATTTGAAACAATTCACTCTTCTTTTTGGTTGATAATCTCAAATTTTATTTTTGATTATAAAAAATAAAAAATTTTGATGATGCAAAAAAGAGTTAAAAAACAAAGCTATTATTTCTTAAATAATAGTAAAATTAATTTATATAAAATAACACCGAAAACAAAACAAGAAAGCAAAGGATGTGATAACAAAAATGACAACTAAATTACGTAGTTGAAAAACAGCCTTAATTATTCAAGGCATTTTAATGGGAGCCCTATTTTCCTTTTTACCTTTTGAAATTTATCAAAAATTTGGACTATCAAAAATTTGATTTTTCCTATTACTTCCGACCGCAATGTTCTTTTTTACACCCCTATGAGCAAAAATAAAAAAGAACAAAGATAATATATTTATTTTACAAATTAACAGTTTTTTTCTTTTTCTTTTTGTTTCTTTATTAATGATGATTAATTTTTTTGATAACAAATTAATTATTTATTTTTATCCACTTTTACTTTTTACCACCGGGATTTTTGTTGCCGGAATGGTTCCTTTTACAATGGAAATCATTCGTAGTTATGCTCGGCAACATCAATTAAAAACAAATCCAAGTCTTTATTTTACCTTAGGTAGTGTTTTTACTATTATTATTCCCTTTTTATTTCAATATTTCTTAAATGACTTAGGAACTAATATTGCTTTACAAGCATATTTTACTCTTATTACTTTAACTAATTTTAGTTTAATCTTTTTTAACCATGACTTAAAAACTGAGGAAGTTACCTTTAAAATTAATCCAACAAGTTGAAAAACCTTGAAAAAAAATAAACAATTTTGAAGTTATTTATATTCATCAAGTTTTTTATATAGTATTAACGAGGTATTTGGTTACTTATTACCAGTTTTAATTTTTAAAGATACAAACTTAATGATTATTGCCGTTGGAGTTTTATATGTTATTCGAAAACTAAGTTATTTCCTTGGGTATTTGATTAAAACTAATACTACGACTATTAAACGAGATGTTTGTTGCAATACTATTATTGCCATTATTGCCGTTGGCCTATTATTAGGATTAACAATCGCTTATCTTATGCAACCACCACTATTAAATCATCTTTTATATCTAAGCGTAGGGTTAGGAGGAAGTCAAATTTTAATTGGTCTTTGTTTAGGACATTTAAGCCGAATACAAAAAAACAATATTATTAGTTTAGTTGGAACTGAACATTTAACATTAGCTTTAATGTTTGAACATGTTTTTGGCCATGCTATTTTTAGTTTATTGTTAAGTATTATCATTATCCCAGTTATTATTAATTTCCATACAATAATGTTAACCTATATAATTATCTATAGTGTTATTATCTTAATGTTAATATTAGGTTTTTGTTTTATTTTTACAAAACCAAAACTAGAAAATAAGACAAACCAATAAATTATAATTTAATTTTATAATCAAAGTAAAAACATCTTTTCAATTTAGCAAAAGATGTTTTTACTTTATTAAATTTATCCTCTTTTAACAATAAGAATCATGTCTAAATTATTTTCTCATAACTGACTTAACTGATTCGTCAACAGTTGATTTTAATGTTAACTCATACATTACCGTATCATTAATGTGCCGTGGAACAACTAAAACAATCTCATATTCAACACCATTATCAATCATCCGATCACCAACTTGGTAAATAGTTTGAAATTCAATGGCATTGATATCATTTTCAGTTGTATAATCATAATCATTTAAATCAAAACCAACTTTTTCACGAAACACTTTATCTTCAATAACTGTTGGATCATTAAATTCTAATGGAAAAGCTTTGAAAACTTCTTCATTCTCTGTCTGATTATCATCTAATTCTTCTTCATTTTCTGTTTCTAATTCTTCTTTAACTTTTTTCCGATCAAAAATTGAACTTAAAGAAAGTTTTTTTTCACTTTTTGTTTCTGATAACATTTTTGTGGACAAAAATTGTTGCGTTGGAAAATCATTAACAAAATTTGTATCACGTTTTGGCATAATATACTCTGTTGGTTTAACCAAACTAATTGGTCGTTCAATGCCACTATTTGTTCGTTCAAACTCATCACGATCAACTGTTTTTAACATTTCAGCGTGCTGCTGTTGTCCTAGTTTTTCTTGAATCACATTTAAATCATGTCCAAAACGTTCAACTTGTTCTTCACTAACTTGTGTTGAAGGATTCTTTGTTTTGGGGGTAATTAATCCCGTAAATTTTTTTAAAGCTTTGATATCATTATGCAGTTTAATTAAATAATCTTGGATTTGGTTCATATTCGTTTTTAAGTCATTTAATAATTGATTATCTGCGTTTTTATCAACTGGTGTTGACGATAACGCTGTTCTTGCTGTTTTTCGCAATGTTAATAACCAGATTACTATCGTAATTAAAAAACTAACACCACATATAGGAACAACGATTAATAAGAAAGCATAACCGATTTGGTATAAAATTATAAAATTAGTTGTTAATACTTCCATATTGTTTTGATCAATAATTTTCATTGAAAAAACAAAGTTAATTCCATATTGGATTAATCAAAATGCTGATGGAAAATCTGCAACAACAATATTCTCTTTACCATAAGCATTAGTCCCTGATAAAACATATATCTGATTATTAACAAGTAATTTATGTATTTGATTTCCAGCAATTACAATTAAGATGATTGATAATAATAGAAACAAAAGCATGAAAATAAAAAAGATAAGAAAAGTAATTTGTGTTTTGGTTAGTTTCATTAAATTAAAATTAAATCACGCTTTGCTTCTGTTAAAAGTTCATAACCAGTTTCTGTTACTAAAATATCATCTTCAATTCGAACACCACCAACATCAGGAATATAAATTCCTGGCTCAACAGTAATAATCATTCCTGGTTCTAATGAAACATTACAAAATGGTGATACTCGTGGAAATTCATGAATTTCAATGCCAACTCCATGCCCAGTTGAATGCGTAAAATATTGCCCATAGCCTTTACTTGTAATATAATCACGACAAATTTTATCAATTGTTGCAGTGCTAACACCTGGTTTGATTGCTTCAATCCCTAATTTTTGGGCTTGATAAACAACATCAAAAATTTCTAACATTTGATCAGAAGGTTTTCCTAACCCAATAGTACGAGTAGTATCAGAACAATACCCTTTATAAATACAACCAAAATCAATTGTAATTAATTCATTATTTTCAATAACTTTATCTGTTGCACGCCCATGTGGTAAAGCACCACGTCATCCTGATGCAACAATTGTATCAAAACTTGGCTTATCTGCTCCTGCTTCAATAAAACTATTAATAATAATTTGTTCAACTTGACGTTCAGTCATTCCTGGTTTAATTGTCTTAATAACATTATTAATAGCAATATCGCCAATTGCACATGCTTGTTTTAAAGCATCAATCTCTTGATTTGATTTAATTGCTCGTAATTCAGAAAAATCAACAGGTTTTAATTCAATTGTTGATAAACTTTTGGCTAAATTTTGATAAGTTAAATATGTTAAATAATCACTTTCGAAAGCTAATACTCTTACCTTATTTTTCGCTAAATCATCTTGCAACATTCCAAAAAAACCACCAGCATTATTTGTTATCATTTCTTTAATGTGCGTTACATTTTTAGCTTGTTTTTTTCCAGCGGTAATATATCTACCATCTAAATACAAAATTGATTCATTTTTTGTAAATAACAAATATCCTTCTGATGATTCAAATTCAGAAAATCAAAAACGATTAATCGTAGAATGAAATAAAACCCCATCAACTTGATGATTTTCTAAATACTGCGCTAATTCTGTTTGTTTATTTAATTTAAATTTAACATATTCTTTCATATTACTTCTCCTTTTTCTTATATATAAATTTAACCCTTATTTTTCTAGAATACAAGGTTTTTTTATTTAATTAATTAAATTTTGTAAAATTTCTTCCAGCTTATTGTCCTCATTTTTACCCAACCCATTTTGATAACCATAATGGGTAATGTTTGTTTTCTTACTTGGTAAAAAATCAATAATTTTAGCATATAAGCCTGTTTGATTAATCACTTCTTCAAAAATAATAATCTGTTGATAATTATTTGTGCTAATTTGCTTTAACATTGGTTTATCAACTGGATTAATAAATCTTGCATTAATAACATCAATTTTATTTGTTGCTAATTTAGTAATAATGCTTTGAGCTTTTGTAACATTATTACCATAAGTTATTAAGAGAATAGATGCTTCTTTATTGTTAATAACATGTTCTCATTGCCCAAGATTAAATTCTTTTTTTAAAGGTTGTATAATAATACCTCCTTTTGGATAACGAATAAAAAATGGATCTTGCTTATTTACAAGTGCTAATTTAAATAAATGGTCAAATTCACCACTAGTTGCTGGTTGACTAATAATTGGAATATCACCCATACTATTTAAAAAACCAACATCATAAATCCCATGATGACTATCACCATCACCTGGTGATAAAGCAGCCCGATCAATTAAAAAAATAACAGGTAATCGATTACGAACAACATCGTGTAAAATTTGATCATAAGTTCGTTGCAAAAAACTAGCATACATGCTAACAACAACTGGTTGATGATCTAATGCAAAACCAGATGCTAATGTAATCGCATGTTCTTCAGCCAACCCAACATCAATGCAATATTTTTCATTTTTTAACATAAACTCTTCTAAATAGATTGAAGCTTGCATTGCCGCTGAAATAAAATAAAATTTTTCATGAACAGTATGAAAAACTTTTTCAACTGTTTGCGCAACATAATAACTTCATTCACTAGTTTTAGTATCTTTTAAACTATACGAATGATACTTTTCTTGCTCTGTTTGAGTCAAACCATAACCATAACCCTTTTTTGTTTTAACATGGACAATAACACTACTTGAACTTTTTTTTGCTTGGCGGAAACTTTTGTTTAGTTTTCGAAAGTTATGACCATCAACAGTGCCAATATAATCTAGGTTAAATCCAGCAAATAAGCCTGGGATTGCAAAACTACGAATAATTTTTTCTACTAATAAATGTGCTAATCATAATAATGTCAATGGTGGAATGTATCGTAATACTTTAGAAACCTTACTGGCACTACGATATAATCATCCTGTTCGAACCTTACTAACTGTTGTATGTAAGATATTAACATTTTTTGAAATACTCATCCCATTATCATTCAAAACAACAATAATTTTATTTGAAATCAACCCCAAATGAGTTAAAGCTTCTAACGTTAAGCCATTAGTAAAAGATGCATCACCGATTACACAAATAATATTATTGTATTTTGGATTATAACTATAAGCAATAGCTGTTGATAAACCAGTTCCCGCATGACCATTTGAAATATAATCATATTTGCTTTCGTTAACATGTTGAAATGCCGCTAAACCATCTGGCAAACGAATTGTTGAAAAATGTGTTTTTCGATCAGTCAAAATTTTATAAGCATAGGTTTGATGACCAGTATCAAAAATAATAATATCATTATTATCAATATCAAAAATCTTTAGTAAACTAATTGTTAATTCAACTGTCCCTAAGTTACTAGCCAAATGGCCCCCATTTTTAGTTACTGTTGCAATAATCAGTTGGCGAACATCATTGGCTAATTCAATTAATGCTTTTGTTTTTAAATCTTTTAGATCATAATGACTCTGATAATCTCTTAACTTCATCCTCTAACCTCGCTTAATATTTTTGTAAAAAATAATTAATTTGCTGCACAAAATTATTGAAATATAATGGGGTAATTTCACCAATTAAATAATGACAATTAGCTGTTACATCTAATTTAATTTTATAAATTTCAACATTAGCACTATCCTTAAATAGTTTTTTCATTACTGTTAAGTTAATTAAAAAAACAAGATAATATCCATAGTCAAAATATAATTCAGCATTTTGTTTTTTTATAAAGGGCTGATAGAAAATATTTGCAATAAAATTATATAACAAATCAAAACGATAGTATTTGATAATCTTTGAATCATCAATTTTAACATTTGCAAAAATTTCTTTTTCATAATTTGTAGCAATTTTATTAACTAAAATTTTTTGTTCTAATTCCTCAATTACCTTTAAAATTTGAATTTCTTCACGTTTCACCCTAGGATGACGAATATATTGCATATGATAATAAATTAAAACTAACTTAATTAAAATAATACTATCAAAGTATTCTTTTTCATCAAAATTATTTAAGCGTAGTAAATAAACAAAATTCTTAATTAAAATATCTTTTTCATCAAATGTTTTAAAATCCTTTAAAACAACTCGACTTAATTTTAATTTAAATAATTTTTTCCTAATTTTAATATTGTTTTTTTTAACTCAGCCACTTCGTTCAAAAATTTGTCCTGCCATAATAAATTATTCTTCATCAACTTTAAAATCAGTTGTATTATTATCTTTCACAATTTTAGTGACTTTATCTTTAATATCTCGTAATTTAGTTTCTGCTAATTTAGTTAATTTAATTCCCGTTTCAAAAGCATCAATCGCTTGATCTAATGGTAACTGATTATTTTCTAAATCATTAACGATTTGTTTTAATTGTTCTAAAACTTGTTCAAATGATTTATTCTCTGCCATTTTCTTCACCATCCTTTTTAATTGTTTGTACAATTGACTCAATAATTCCATCTTGCACACGTGTCATTATTATATCATTATTCGTTACTTCTTGAATTGATGTTAACACATTTTTATCATTATTATAAGTAATACTATAACCTCGTGTTAATGTTTTCAACGGACTTAATAAGTCTAATTTACTTAATAAATTATTTTTCGTATATTCAATTGCTAAAATTTGTTGTTGGATTAATGTGGTTAATCTTTGATAATAAGTTTGAATAACATTCTTGTTGGCCAGGAAAAAAGTTTCTTGGCAAACATTAAACTGCTTTACTAATAATTGATAAGAATGTTCTTGTTGACCATACAATGCTTGGGGTTTTGTTAAAACATAACTATTTTTTAATTCTGTTATTTTATCAACAAATTTATCAACTTTTGTTTTAATCGTTGTTATTAAAGTACGTTGTTGATGGTTTAAAAAATTCATTAACTCTTTTTGATCGGGTGTTGCTAATTCAGCTGCTGCGGTTGGGGTTGGTGCTCGTAAATCACTAACAAAATCTGCTAAAGTAAAATCAATTTCATGTCCTACCGCTGATATAACAGGAATTGTTGCTTGAAAAATTGCTTCAACAACTTCCAATTCATTAAAAGCTCATAAATCTTCAATACTACCCCCACCACGACCGACAATCAAGGTATCAATTTTAGGCTCAAAAGTTAAGGCTGCTTTAATATTTTTTCGAATATCATGCTTTGCTTCACTACCTTGAACTAAACTTGGAAATAAATAAATATTAGCTTGTGGATAACGCCGATGAATCGTGGTAATAATATCACGAATAGCTGCTCCAGTTGGGGCTGTTATTACTCCAATATTGGTTGGAAACTGAGGAATTGGTTTTTTTAATGATTGATCAAATCATCCTTTTTTGCTTAATTCTTGCTTTAATGCTTCATACTTTAAAAACAAGTCCCCTACCCCATGTAAAGATAAAGAAACAACTTGTAAACTATACGTTCCCTGCGGTTCATATACTTTAATTGAACCTGTTGCAACAATCTTTAATCCTTCTTTTAATTTAAACTGTAAATTTTTAGCATTAAAAGCAAACATAATTGCCCGAATTTGGGCCTTATCATCTTTAATTGTAAAGTAAATATGTCCTGACGAATGGTTTGTAATATTAGAAATTTCACCTTGTAGAGAAATATTAATAAAATTGGGATTTTGTTCAATTGCTGTTTTTAAATATGCGTTAACTTCACTAACAGTATAAATGTTCTTACTCATAAAACCCCTCCATATGCCATTATCTTCCAATTAATAATATCACTGAAAAGAATAAAAATTAGTTTAAAATTAAACTAATTTTAATAAATATTATTTACTTCTTCTAACTGATCATGATTAATTCGAAACATTTTGTTATTTTGTTCGTCAATAATATAACTATGAATATTATTAGTTGTTTCTTTTTCATTAAGAATTTTTTTTAATAAAAAAGTTTGGTTTAAATAATCAATTTGATATAAGTTACCAAGTGTTGTCATAACATAAGTTACGCCTTTAACAGCAAATAATGAATTTGTTGCTAAATATTCTTCGCCAGGAATAAAACCTTGTTTTAAATTAAGAAAAATTGGGGCTGTTAAATCTAACATTCAATCTGAACCATCATATTGTAAATTAAATAAAATTGGATCTAAGTTTTCTGTTGCCGGATTAATAACAGCAACATATAATTTATTGCGAATTTCAATTACTTGAATTAAAGCAACCGTTAACAAATCTCATTGATCATTTCCTTGTACTTTAATTGCCTTATATTTTGGTTGAGCTAATTGACCATTATTAACTGCTTGTGTTACCATATATAACTGTCTGTTATTTGGATAATGTTGAATAACATTAATTCGCATTGTATTATTTGGAATTTTGTTAATGTTTTTTGGAAATATCATTCGTCCAAGCTGTAATAAGTTTTGATGATTAACAGTATCACAATCTCACTGTAATAATTCTTGATCTGTTGTTTGATAACCCGTCGGTGTTTTTTCAATTGCAATTGCACCTTGACTACCAATTCCTAACATACTATTCTTAGTAATTTGAAAAGCACTGCTTACTGTAAAAACTAAATTATTTTTAATTATTTCATCAGGAGTTAAATATTTTAATGATAATCAGAATGATTGATTAGTTAAAAATTCAAAACTATTATTAATATCATATTTTACTTCAAAAACAATTCCAACCGAAAAACTATGATCATCAAGAATTTGACCATCACGATCTAAAACAGTTGTAATTTTAATGTTCTGAGGGGTAACACCATAAATGTTGTTATCGCCCCCCAAAACATTATAAATAGTATTTACTGCATAAATTTTACCTTCAGTTAAAGTTACTTTATTCTTATCAATTTCAATTTCTTGATATGTTTTAACTGTATTGGTAACCTTTTGAACTGCCAATGCTAATGTATTTTTTTGTTCGGGATATAGATTATCATTCTTTGTACAACTTATTAATGTTAAAGGTAACCCTAACATTAACGTTCCAACTGTCAAAATTGTTCATATTTTTTTCATTGGTTCTAACTCCTATTCATCACTTAATGTGACAATTGTTTGAATTGGTAACTGGTTAATTTTTCTTGTTGATAAAACAAATGTTAAGGCAAAAATCACACTAATAATTCCAAAAATCGCAATAAATAATAATCACGGCATTGGTAAACTTAATGGCAAACTAATCGCTTGTAACCCCATTTTAACGGCAAAATAAACCGCTGTTCAAACTAAGAAAAAGCCTAGTAATCAACCTAAAATGGCAAAGGGAATAAAAATTGCTAATGTCATACTATTAATTTCTCCACGCCGGTAACCAAAAACTCGCATTAAAGCAATAAATTTTGTATATCGTTCCATAAAAACATCTGTTACTAAGAAAATAATAATAACTGCTGTTAAAATAATAATCGATACCATTGCTCCTGCTAACACAGTTGTAAAATAACTTAACTGATTAACAACTTGTTTCTTATTATATAAATAATCAACTTTACCAACTGCCGAACTGAAAAAAGTTAAACCATCATTTAGCGAATTATCCGCGCTAACAGAAGATAACACATAGCGTTGAAATTGATCAGCAGGTTGGATTGCTTTCGTATATTTACCATTAAATCATTGGGAACTATCTTGATATCCAAGAACATGATTTGCTCATTTTTGATCTAAAAAAATTCGAGCTTGATCATAAGAATGTTGGACTCCAACCACCTTAAATTGATAATTAGATAAGACATTAAAATTAGATGTTGTTACTCGCAACAGTCCTAATTTCAAAGCTTGCCCATACCAATTTTTAGCAAAACCACCATTTACTAAATCAATCAATGATTTTAAAGGATGGTCAAAATCTAAATCATATGCACCTATAACATAGTTATTTTGTTCAATTTTAGTTACTTTATTATTTAATAAATCAACTTTCATTGGACCACTTTCTGGATTAATATCAATCTTGTCTTGACTTCAAGCATGCGCATCAATCATATTAACTGGTAAATTTAATTTTAAACCACTAATTGAAGCATATGGCTGATTAACATTTGTTCCTCACTGGTCATTATTAGTCCCCGTTAATAAAGAATTTGTTAAATGTGATAGATTTAAAGTTCAAGGGTTATTTGTAATATTACCATTTTGATAAGTTCATCATTCAGGTTTAATATCATAATATTGTTGGTCTTTACCTAAATATTGCAGTCGTGGTTGATTGGTATAAAAATTAATAATATCATTCAATCTTAAATTATATTTTACCGCTGCTGAATCATTAATTGCAATTGGAATTGTTTTATTCTGTTTTGAAGGAACTTTTTGTAATTTTGTTTTTAAGTCATTTGTAAAAACAACTTGGTTATCATTGACATTAAGACCATATGATGAAATTTGATTTTTTGCACTATCACGGATAATTCCATTGACAGCAGCAATTTTTGTATCAAAACCGGTAAATAAACTATCTGTTTTTTGATCATAAGCCATTGAGTTGAACCCAAAGTTAAAGCGTAACTGATATTTTTCATTTGCTGCTCATTTTTCCTTAATAACAGTTGGTAAAATTGTATTAGTTGCTTGTTCAATACAATACGACCATTTATGTCATGTTGTTCCTGCTGCTTCTGAATTTGAAACTGGTGATTGACCAAATAATTGAGGTAAAAAAGTACATGTTACTAATGATAATTGATTATCAAGCCGAGTTTTAATATTACTATCCGTTGGTAAATCATATAAATAGCGTAATAACCCAACTGAAATATTGCTGCCTTTAAATACCGTCATATTTTGTACTAACATATTAACAACAAACAACGGATAAGAGGCACTATAGTTAGGATTGGTCGCTAATTCTTGCAAAGTAATTCATTTTGTTGTATTATCTGCACCTCGTGCATATACATACGGTGCAATTGGGACATTTTCTAACTTTTGATAAATTGGGTCATTAACTCCACCATAATCTGGAAGATCTTCACTAGGACTATCATAAAGTTCATAACGACTTAACGGATTATTATAAATAATATTTTGATAATTTAATTCATTGGCATAATTTAAGTTTTGATAATATTGTTTGCTTAAGGTTTTGATACTATTTGGAACCAAGGCTGCTAACGTAATTGTGCCCGTAGCAATAAAAGTTGTTACTAAGAACATAATAACTGCTTTTCAACTAGCTCCTAATAGGACTAACCGGAATCGGGTCTTAAATGACCGCTTAGTAAAATATAATGATAATTGACTAATTAATTTGTTTGGTTTAAAATCACGATTTGGATTTATTAATGCTAACACTTCTCGACCTAATATGACATTACATTCAATCACAACAAGAATAAAAATAATGCTTCCTGCTAAAAGGAAAAACAATAATAACACTTGCCAATTAATGACAAAAGTACTTGGTAAGATAAAATATTGTCCAAATAAATTAATAATTGGAACCTGTAAGCCCAAACCAAGTAATCACCCAATTGGAGTAGCAATTATTAAAGCCGTCAAAAAATACATCACATAGGATAATGAAATTTTAAAATTATTATAACCATTTGCCTTTAAAATCCCAATTTGACTCCGTTGCTTTTCAATCATACTTTTTAATTGAATAAATAAAATAATCATAATAATTATGGCAAAAAAGATTACAATTCCAATTATTACTAAATGATAAATTTTAATTGCATTGTTTAATAATTGATATCGATTATTAATCAACTGGTTAGCATCAAATTTACTAAAACTAACATTATTAATAACATCCGTTTTATTTTGAAAAATTGCCTCTACTGTTTTTCCCAAACGGTTAATATTATCAGCTAAATAAACACGATAATAACTTAAATCAGTTTCCTTCTTATTTTGATTATCACCATAATATGTTAATTGAACTGTACTAACATCTTGATACTGTTGACTAGTAAAACCTTCATTATTGTAACCAAATAAACGATTAAACATTTGAGGATGAACATAAACAATTGATTCATTTTTTGCATCAGGTAAAAAATCAGTATCATAAATTGTTGGATAAATATTTTGTGTATCGCCTCCAACAGCTTCAATATAAAGTTTTAATTGATTAACTAGAATCGTATCATCAAAACGCAAATGATTTGCTTTAAAATACTGTGGTAACACAATTGCCGTATCAACCATTTCATTTAAACCCCGATCAAATCATTTTGATTTTTGTAATATTTTTAATTGTCCTGAATTATAAGGCTGCGTTCAGTCAATAAACTTATATTTTTTCCCATCAGTTGTTCACGCAATTGCTTGGTTACGATTAACAACTTGAAAATTACTAATCATTCCAAGCATATCTTGATAAGTTGTTAAAAAATCATTATTAATAAATTTATTATTATAATCATACTGACCAAAAAAGTCATATGTACTTAAATTACGAACCTTATAACTACCGTTTAACAAAAAGTTTTTAGTAACATTACTATGATCATTTTTATCATTTAAAAGTTGCACAATATTATCATTTTTAGCATCAGTTAAAAAATAACGATAATTTTCGACTCCTGTACAACCAGTGCTATTCTGACATTCAAGTTCTTTTAACCCCAAAGTATTATTTGGATCATAAATTGGAAAACCTATTGTTCCCCGCATCCCCCAATATTTATCGGTTGCTGCTGTTGGGGTTAAAAAAATTCGATCTGCTCGAGCAACATTTTTACCAGGATTATCAATTCCTAAATTTTTTGTTTGCCAATGTTCACCTAAGTTTGCCCCGTTAATAAACTGATTTAAAAGGTCAGTATCTGTAGTATTATTTTTTAACGCATAAACTTCAATGTTTTTATACACTAAATAAGTTAACCGTGACTCTAAAATAAAATGCATATAACGTTTTACCAAATTAATTGCTTGTGTTTTAACAGTTGAATCAATACTATTATTAAAAATAAAACGCTTGTATAATTGTCCTAATAATGATTTTTGAAATGAATACGCATTAAAATTAAACCGATATAACTGTGAAAATTCTCCCGTTAAAACATTATTATCAGTCAGGTTAATTGCATTATAATCTAATAAAATATTTTCAAATGGTACTCAACTACCACTTTTTGCAATTTGCAAATGGTTTTTATCAATTTTAAATTGGTATTTTTCCCCTTTTAAACCCGTACCTAAATCAAATGGTTTTAAAACATCATCTGGACCCCCAATTGTTAAGGTTCCATAGTTTTTTTCAAAAAAACCATTTCCAATCCCAGCATAATCAACGTCAAAAGCAAACCAAGGTGTAATGGTTTGTTGATTGTTTGCTTCATAATTAGTTGAAATATAATTATAGTTATAATCAATATTTAATGTTCCATATCCCATTGTTTTATTTGCTTTTTGCAACCGATCAAAAGAAGTTAAACAAACAGTTGAAAATAGTGCTGTTAAAACAATTAAAATAACAAAAATAAAAACTTGTGTTTTATTTTTAAAAGTATTTAAAATTCCTTGTTTCAACAATAATCACATTTTTCTGTCCTCTTTCGTTAAAAGTGTTATTAATTCTTTTTATTTAGTAGTTAAATATTGATAAGTTTTAGAAAAACGAAAAATAATTGTAAAAAAAATTTTATTTCGATAAATTAAGACATGTTTATTTGCAATAATTTTTTTATTTTTATTTTGATCAAAATAACTGTCAAATAAATAAACACGATCATTTTTTTGATAAATCGTAAAATATATCGAGCAACTACTTAAATAAATAATTCATAATATTGCTAAAATTAAAGTACTTATGCCAAAATAAGCAATGTTTAATAATGTTGCTTCGTTAGAAATATCACCATTTCCAAAAATAATTGGTTCAAAAATTGCTAAGAGCGATAAAATTACTAAGATTAATAATATTACTGTTGTTCCAACATTAACTCCAAAAAAAATCCACGAAATAATTCGGTTTTTCCGAAGAAAGCTTTGACAATAACCGTAAATCAAATATATTGTACCAATAAGTCAAATTGCTAATGCTAAATAAATAAAGATTTCAAGAATAACTAAATAAAATGGAACCATCTTAACCTCCTAAATATGTTGTTACAACTTTATTAATGATATTTTCAAATGTTTTAACAACCATTACTTCATCAATATTATTTCGTGTTAAAAAGCGATATAAGAATGAATTTGATAATTTAATATCACTTTCTGCTGTTAACGCATTGTAATTAAAATTGAACTTACTATGACTAGTTGGTTTACTTAATTTAACATTGCTATTAACATATGACATCATTGTTACATAATTTGGTAATAAGTTTAATTTTTTTAAGTACATAATTTTATTGTTCATATTAACTCCGTAGGCAATGGCATCTAATCGTGTTGAGGGATTAAAATCAGCAACAACATTATTGTTTGGATCAGGATTTGCAATTGAAGGATAAGCAAACATTGTATCACCAGCAATATAAATTAAACCAGTATGTTCATCATAATCAGCTGATCAATATGCTGTTTCGGTCCATCCATTTAAAAGATAACGCATATAATGTGGAGCATTTTCTTTTAATAAAGCTAATTGAATATAAGAACTTACCCCGGGTTCAGAACGAATTAAATTAAACGTATTATCAGCATCTAATGAATACTGACCCGTAATATATCCTTTATCATTTCGTTGTTTTACTAAATTCATAAATTTACTATTTTGTTCATTATAAATATCTAAAAAATAAATATGTAGAATATCAACCTCATATGTTGCTGGATCATTATAATCAATATCACGTTCTCAATCACAAGCTGCTAATTTAATATATTCACGGTTAGGATCATATTTCTGAATTAATGTTAAATATTTGCCAATTGTTGAACCGGGTAATTCATCAATATAAAGATATGGAGTAACAGTTTGTGTTCATTTCGGTTTAACTGTTTTAATATGATTTAACAATTGTTTTAAAAATCATTCGTTATTTCTAATCCCGTCTTCAACATACATATTCATACTAATTGGCATATAGTCTTGTTTATCTTCATCTCAAACATTATTAGTTTTATAAGTTTTATTTCAAGCGGCTTGTCACCCACTTAATAAAGCTTTTGTATAACCAACCTCTGCCATTTTGTTCATATAATGATCTCATGCTTTTCAATCTTCATCCGCAATGTATAATCTTTTTTGCTGATTATACCGTCATGGTAAAAATGTTTGAACTTTGTTTCCATCCAATCAATTATTATGCCATTCGGTATTTTTTCGTTCATTTAATGAAATTGAACTTTGAAAATAATCCATCCCTAAAACATTATGTAAATAAGTGTTCTCTTGTTTTCAATAACGATCTCAATTATAATCAATATATTCGATATTATCATATTTGTTTTTAATAATATTTGGAACTTGATAATTATTATAGTAAGCAGCACTTCAACCAAAAAATGAATAAATATTAAAATCAGATTTTTTTTGTTCTGTTGGCAATAATAAGTCAGCAACTTTAACTTGAATTTCATTTTCACTTAAAAGTACATTAGTTTGTTTTGTTCCCGGAACATCACCAGTTAATTGAACATTAACAGTATAATTTCCTGGATTAGCCACAACTTTATCTTTAAAGCTCATAATTTTGATTCATAAAATATAAACTTTATTTTTATAAGCATTTTTTTCAATTGAATTTGTAGTAATTGCATCAGGAACTAATAATTTTTCATTAATTCCATATGGATTTGGAATTCGTTGAGTTGTTAACGAATATGATGCATAAATAAAACGATTAAAACCAATCTGAATTGTCAGATTGTTTTTTTCTAACTCAGCAGCATTAGTAACAGTTGCGGTTAAATTAGTAATATCATAGTTGTTTGTTTTCAGAACTAATTGTGTATTAATAAAATCTTGTTTTCATAATTGCAAATTAACATTAGGATTAATACAATTATTATAATTTTCTAAATTACCATAAAACTTAGCATTTTTTAAATCATTGCTTAATTCATTTGGCTGATATAAAGCATAATTATCATGTTGACTACCAAAAAAAGTGTGAACATAAGGAGTTTTATCTTTACTTTGACTTTGCGTTGTTGGTTGACAACCCTCTAATCAAACACTTCGCATAAAACTATCCTTTTTCACAAATAAAACAATTGTCACTACAGTAGTAAAAATAGTTAAAAATAAAATTAATGACATTGCAATCTTTTTAAACATTTATAAATTCCTTTCATATTTTTTACTTAATTAATATAAGAAATAAATTTGTTTTCACGCTCCACTTTGAGTTGACCCAATTCCGTTCGTAATTTCACCAGAACGAACATAATTATCAATTTTTGTAATAATTCACATTGGTTGTTCTAAATTACCAACATTAGTTCATTCAATATGGTATTTATGACTAACTGGTTTTAAATTATCTGACAATCCCAATCCGCTATATGCAATGTTTTCCTGCTTATTATCAATACTATAAAACTGTTTTGGATTGTAATGATCATCATAAAATTGATCATTAACATTAATTTGATTAGTATGACTTTCAGTATACAATTTTGTTACTGAACTATCACCAACACCATTATATTCAAAATCATATGATAAACGTTCTTCTGCTCCTACCACTTTTTGTGTATATTGTGGATTACTTACTTTTCAATATTTATCATCAACAACATATTGTAATACGTTTTCATGTAAAGTTTTCATAACATTATTAACACCAGCAAAGAAAGGACTATTACTATTAAAAAATAAGTAATTATAATCTTGATAAGCAATAGCGGTTGGATCAGAAATAGCAACTAGTAAATGTTGTAATAATGAATTTTTTTCAAACTTGTTTGTACTATTATTTCAACCCATTGTTTTTAAAACATTATTTAAATTAGTTGTTGTTAACTCTTCAAAAGAATTTGCTAAGTTTTGATAACCACTTAGAGTTGTCAAAATATCATTATCATTTGTTAAAGTCTTAATTAAATCTGTTAAATCAAAGAAGATATTTGATAAAGTAAATTTAAAATTAACTTTATCACCTTGTAAAGCTAATAAAATATCTAGTAATTGTTGTAAACTTGTTTTTTGTGCTTGCTCTGAAGCTCACCAAATTGCAGTTTTTATTTTACTAGCCAGACTATCAATAATATTATTTGTTATTTTAAGATTTAATGCTTTTTGGGTTGCTGGGGATAATTTTTTCCAAATATTTAGTAGTAATTCACCAACATGACCAATATTTTGATAGTTTCCAGCAAGATTATTATCATTATAAGTTTTAAAATCAGGAATTTTTTTATTCATAATGGCATTTGTTAAATTAAAATTATGATATCCTTTGCTTGTTTCATCTTTTAACTTTGTTAATAGTTCTTTTGTTTCCGGACTTTGTTCCACTAATTTTTTTAATTCATCATTAACTTCACCACTTGATAAAAATCCTCAAAAACCACTATCAATTCCCGCCAAAGAATTAATTTGTGCTAAAAATTCACTAATAATTACTCGCAATAAAACATAAATTGGATTTGTTTCTACTTGAGCATCTTTACCAATAAAGTTAAAAATATTATTTAAAAACATTGCCCCAATTTGAGCACCTAATGGATTTTCATCAACTTGATTTAACATTGATAAAAATTGCGCCGTTTTACCATAAATTGCCGTTAAAGTTGAGGTTTTTTCAATTGTATATTCATTATCACCGAATTCATATTGTGGTTTTAAACCAGTACTTTGTTCAGTATCAATAAATAAATTTTTTTCTTTAACACCAACATGTTGGTTATTATAGAAAGGATTGGTTGATAAGCCCATTCCTCCTGCGGGATAACTAACATAGAAAGCACGCGTTGCTGGAATTCAGAACTTAATACCAACATTGTTCATTAAAGCTGACAAAGCACCCATATCATAGTTATAACCTAATAATTCACTACGATTAGCATCAATTTGTTGTTTTGCAGGGTCAAAAAAACCATTCGCAAGAAAATCACGATAATAAGTATTATCATACATTCCAATATAATATTGTGGTAACAATTGTTCACGGGTTGACTTAGGATCAGCATTTTTTGTGTGTGCAATCATTTTATTGTAATTGTTGTTAAAATCTTGAATTAATTTTGATAAATTAATTTTTTGATTATTGTAAGTATAAATACTTGGAATTGATTTTCAATATGCTGCTGGAGCATATAAACTTCGCACAAGTTCACTTGGATTAAAATTTAAATTTTCATGACGTGCTAATAAAGTAATTTTTGTTAACAGTCCTGTTGTATTAATCATATTACGAAGTTTTTCAGGAATATCATTGTTATTATCATTATCACCCTTATGACGACAAGCTAATAACGGCATACTATTTCCAACCACAACAGTTGAAATAGCAAAAAAACTTAATAATTTTTTCATAAGATAACGCCTTTCCTTTGTACATTATAAAAATACATACTTTTCTATTTTAATAAAAAAAAAAAAAAAAACAAGTAAAACTTGTTTTTTGTTTAAATAAAATTCCTGTTTATTAAATTCCTAAATCAGGATAACTTGGCATTTTTGAGTGCTTTTCTTCTGGATTATTTACCACAACAGCTTCTGTTGTTAACAATAAGGCACTAACACTACCAGCATGTTGTAATGCATATCTTGTCACTTTAACGGGATCAACAATTCCGGCTGTGATCATGTCTTCTCAAACATTTGTTGCAGCATTATAACCAACATTATTAGCTTGGTCTTTTAATTTATTAATAATTATTGAACCATCAACCCCGGCATTAGCAGCGATTTGACGAACTGGTTCTTCAATTGCTCGTAATACAATATTTAATCCTAACTTTTCTTCTTCATTTAATTTTAAATTAGTTAATTTTGAACCCACTTGCACTAAAGCAGTTCCCCCACCAGCAACAATTCCTTCTTCAACTGCTGCTTTTGTTGAATTTAACGCATCTTCAATACGTAGTTTTTTCTCTTTCATTTCGGTTTCGGTTGGTGCACCAACTCTAATAATTCCAACTCCACCAGCTAATTTTGCTAAACGTTTTTGTAATTTTTCTTGTTCAAATGATGAAGTTGCGCTTTTAATTTGACCACGAATAAACTCTTTTCGCGCTTCTAAATCACTTTTTTTGCAACCTCCTTCAATAATTGTTGTTGTATCTTTTGAAATAATTACTTTTTTTGCTGTTCCTAGATCATCTAAAGTTAATGTTTTAAAATCCATTCCTAACTCACCATTAATAAATTTTGCATTAGTTAAAATAGCAATGTCTTCTAATAAGTTTTTGCGATTATCACCAAATTCTGGTGCTTTAACAACACAAATATTAAATGCCCCACGCATTTTATTTAGTAATAATGTTGGTAAAACATCACCATCAATATCATCAGCAATAATTAATAACGCACGTCCTTCTTCAACAATTTTTTCTAAAATTGGTAGAATCTCTTTCATATTACTAATTTTTTTATCAGTAATTAAAATATAAGGATTTTCAAATTCTGTTAACATTTTTTCACTATCAGTTACCATATATTGTGATAGATAACCTTTATCAAATTGTAATCCTTCGGTAATACTTAATTCAGTATCAATTGTCTTTGATTCTTCAATGGTAATAACACCATCATTACCAACCTTTTCCATAATTTCAGCAATTAAATTACCAATTTCTTGGTCTTTTGAACTAACACTAGCAACTTGAGCAATTTCTGCTTTAGTTTTAATTTGTTTTGCTGATTGTTGTAATAATTCCACAATTGCTTTAACTGTTTTTTCAATCCCATTTCGAATTGCTACTGCATTAGCTCCCGCAGTAATATTTTTTAATCCTTCCTTAACGATTGCTTGTGTTAAAACAATGGCTGTTGTTGTCCCATCACCAGCCACATCATTTGTTTTATTAGCTACTTCAGCAACTAATTTTGCTCCCATGTTTTCAAAATGATTACTTAATTCAATTTCTTTGGAAATGGTAACACCATCATTTGTAATTAATGGTGAACCATATTCTTTTTCTAATAAAACATATTTTCCTTTTGGGCCTAATGTTACTTTAACAGCGTCAGTTAATTTATTAATTCCGTTAATTAGCATCATTCTTGCATCTTCTGAAAATTTAATTTCTTTTGCCATAATTTGATTCCCCCTTTAAAATTTATTCTTCAATAATACCTAAAACATCTTCTACAGAAATTAAAACTAATTTTTTATTATTATATTCAACTTCGGTTCCAGCATATTCACGATAAAGAACTTTATTATTGATTTTTCCTTCAAATGTTTGTTCCTTTTCAACTTCGGTACTAATTGCAATTATTTTTCCGATATGACTTTTGCTTTTTTCATCTTCTTGTAAATAAATTCCATTAATGAAAGTTTCTTCTTTTTCTTCTTTTGCTAAGACAATATTTTTGCCCAATGGTTTTATCATCAAAAATCCCTCCTTATTTATAATTTTTAGCAAATGGCATATGTAACTGCCAATAATATATTTAACAAATTTTATTAATAAATGCAAGCATTTTTGTCTCATAAACAGAAAAAAATAAATCATAATTTTTGAGAAAGAAAAAAGAATTAAGTAATTTAAAAATTACTTAATTCTTTTTTAAAATATAGTTCTTAAAGAAATATTTGTTAAATATTCTTAATAATAACATTTTAAAAACTATCAATAAAATTAAATATTCCAATAATGTCATATTGTCAAAACTTATAATACTTTTCCTTTTTTATTTCGAAGATTACTTAAATAATTCAATATAATTGCTAAACCAACCACAATAATCAATAAACTAATAATACCAACAAAAAAGATTGGAAAACCAACTTCAAATGGATTTAATTGATCATATGGAAACGGAGTAAATGCTTTTTGTCCTTCAGAGATAAAGTTTACTAGCATTATGCCTCGTACTGAAACATAAAGTAAATAAAAGATAATTAAAATTAAATTATATCAACTATACTTTTTACAATACTGTTTTGTTCCAACACTTTTTGTTGTAAACAAAAAATAATAAACAATGACAATAATTGGCACTAACATATGTTCTAAAACTGATTTTAAAATTTTATATCATGTATTAAAACCAACCACATTTGTCGGTGAAATTAATAATGTGGTATTAAAAACAATAAAGCTTATTACATTTAAAGTTGTAATTCGAGTCAAATTATTTTTTCCAGTAATTCAGTCTGGCATATTTTTGGTATGGTAATGAATCCAGTTTAAAATTCCATAACCTGCTGTTGCTAAAGCTACTCATACAGATAAATAAATTGACTGATTAATAATTGAGAAATCAAAATTTCTTGTTGCATCACCATATTGTGGATCGGGTTGAATTGTTGAAAAAAATAAGTCCAATAATACACAAAACAACGGAATAATCGCAAATATAACATAAAAACAATACTTTATTTTTAAAGATCTTTGCCCTATTTGTTGCAATTTAAATGGCGCCCCCTTTTTTTATATTACCTTAGTAATATATTTTTTATTATGCCAAAAAAAAAAAAAAAAAAGACAATATTTTTGCCTTAATTTTTAAAAATTTTAATAAAATATAATTTTGTCATTATTTAATTTACTTTGAGTTTTTTATCCATTATTTTTATAATTAATGATTATTTTGTTCATCTTCGGGTGGTTCCACAACTGTAATTTCAGCTGAAAACTTGCTTCCTGAAACATATTCTTGATATTTTTTTACAGTCTTCAATTCTTCAACTGATAATTCTTTACCAGTTAGTGCTATTAAACTAGCATTAATCTCTTTATCAGTAGTTTTTTTAGTAATCGTAATGGTGATTTTATCACCTTCCTTTAATGGAAAACTGACATCCTCTCCTAATTTATAGTTAAAACTAAATCCAAAAATAAAAAATGCTGTTTCCTCCTTATTACTAATTTCTTTTTGTTGTACTTCAGTTAAAGCATTTATAAAAAAAAGTATACAAAATAATGGCAGATACTTCGTCATCACTTTTAGCACAATATAACTTTGTACTAAAAATAGTTGCTTTTAATCCTTTGATTGTTTCATCAGTATTTTTACAAGCCATAACAGGCATTACACTAGTGGCAGTTAAACCAAAAATCCCTAATATTGCAAGAATTTTTTTCATTTTATTTTCCTTCCTAAAATATTTCTATTAGTAAATTGTGTCTAATTAATAATCAAATCACGTTCTTTCATCTCAAATTATAACATAAATATAAAACCCTTGATATTAACTTTTATTTTTCATTTATCAGTTTAAGCATTTTAGAAACACAGTTATAAAAAACAAATAACATAAAAAGAACCCAATTTTCGGGTTCCTATTAATGATATATTAATTAGTAGTTTACTAATATTCTATCGATAAAATTCATTTTGATATGTTTTAACAAACTCTCAATCTGTAACTGCATCTCAGTTAACTGATCAAGTCATCATTCCTTTTAAATAAATGTTTTGTTCTTTTAATAAGTCAGTTGCTTTTTTAATATCCTGAGCTTTAATTTGACCATTTGCTGCTGCATCATTGTTTGCTGGTAATCCTCATAATAATTGGTTGGCTGGAATTTGAAAAAAATTATCTTTTCCTTGCACAATATATTTTGCAATTAAATATAAGAATTCTGCTTTATATTTGGTATCATTTTGTGTCAACCATCAACCATTAAAACCTAATGCTTCTTGTTCTTCAATTGGAACATTAACTCCATCCCCAGCTTGATTATAAAATTGTGGAGCAATAAAATCAAGGTGTATACTTAAACCTCGCAAATATGGTAAATATTTTCCTTGACCTGCACTTGTTCGTAAATATGGAAATTCTGGTGCCATTGTAATTAAAAATTCTTTGTTATAGAACTCTGCATAATAATTTTTAAGAAGCACTAAAACTCTAGGAATAATATCCTCATTTTCTCCAGCACTAATTGCTGATTGTTCTAAATCAATATCAATTCCATCAAACCCAAACATACTTACTAACTTTCTAATTTCTTGAGTAAAAGCTAGTTCGTCATCAGATTTTAAAGAAATATGTGCATCAGCACCACCTAATGATAAAATAACTTTTTGTCCACGCTCTTGTACTAATTGAACTTGATTAGCAAAATAATCATTTTTTTCATCTTGCGTAAAGTGCGGTTTATGTGGTACTTCTGGAATAAAAGTTGGAATTTCACCAGTTTTATATGATTTCATAAATGAAACATTAATAAAATCATATTCCTGATTAACATCAACTAAATCAATATATTTGGCGGTCCCGCCTTGATATCCAGCACCATTATCTCAGTTATGTCAGTAACCAACTAAAATTGGTTTGTGTTCTTGCGAATTATGATAAGTAGTAAAATTACTATTTGCTAATGATAACGGAGCACTTGTAACTAACGTCAATGTACTCATTAATGATATTAAACCATTCATAATGATCATATCCTTTCATTGTATAGTATTTTCAGTGGCTTTCCCTACCTTAATTTTACTAAGGAAAAATAAAAAAGTAAATAATAAAATCTTTTTAAAATAAGAAAGATTATAATTATTTACTTACAATAGAAAGTTTTGTTGTTTTATGCTTGTCAACGTAGTTTTCAACCAGCAACTCCAATATAGGCTCCAATTAAGCCTAACGAAACCCCCAGATAAATACCATAAGTTGGTGTAAAAACAAAATCTTGTCCACTTCATGCTTTTAAGAAGGGATCCATTGTATATTTAAATGGGTTAATATAAGTAACATACTTCAATACATCACTACCATTAATTAATTCTGCTGGAATAAAAGCCCCACTTAAGAAGGCAATCGGCATAAAAATAACATTTGACCCAGCAATAAATGAGGTTGTTGATTTAAAAATTGAAGATAACATCATTCCTAATGAAATTGTTGAAATAAAAACTAACACAACAAACGGAACTGCTGGTCCAAAGTGATTTGGCGCCGCAACTTCTTTTCAACCAAAACTTGGTCCAAAGAAAATTCCTGCTCATAATAATGTTCACAAAAACGATATAATAATAAAAATTAATCCAACGAACATTACTGATAAAACAAAGAAAACTGGTTTAATATTTGTTGCTCCAATTCGCTTCATTAAAACACTATTTTTAAATTCTAAAATTGTTTGTGGAATAATAAAAATTCCCACCGACATTGCTTGTACCATAGCAATTGAACCAACTAAAGTATGAATATTTTGCCCTGGATTGTCATTTAATTGTTTAAAAGCAAATCCGTTTAAAAATAATAATAAAATAGGATATACAATTAAAAAGAATGGTACAAAGAATCCTTTATAATAGTATTTTAACATTAAGTCAATTAATGGTTTGTTTTTACCACGAACACGACCATCGCAAATTCATTTATCGACTTTATTTACCCGTGTGCTTTGCTTGCTTTGTTTGACCATTTTTTGAAATTGCTGATCTAAATCAGTTTTCTTGTTTTGTTCAAACATTTGTCAAGTAAAGTTATGAACTGAACCATATTTTTTTACAATATCTTTGACCATTCCGGCCTCTTTAATTTCACCATTATGAACATAAATATATTTTTCACAAAATTCTTCAACTTCACTCATCATATGGGTTACTAAAAACATTGCTTTTCCTTTTTCAACAATGTTCTCGCGTAAAAAATGAAAAATTTCTGACCGAACCTCAATATCTAACCCGGTTGAAATTTCATCTAAAATAACTAAGTCTGGGTCATGGATTACTGACAATAAGATATTTAACCGTTGTTGTTGTCCCCCAGAAAGTCCTTCGACAAATTTGTTTTCCATTCCAATTAGTTGATATGTCCGTAATAATTCTCGTAACTGACTATCAGTCATTGGAATATTAAATGTATTTAAATAGTATTTAATCATATCCATAACTGAAATTCCAATTGGATATTTTGATTCTTGGAACTGAAGACCAATGGTTAAGTTTTCTTGACGAACTACTTTTCCGGCCGTTGCATGCCGAATCCCACCAATAATTTCACTTAACGTTGACTTCCCACTTCCATTAGCACCAATAACCCCAATTCGATCACCAGGATTAATAACTAAATTAACATTATTTAAAGCAACTTTATTTTTGTACTTTTTTGTAACATCAATTACTTCAACTAACGGTTTGGACGCATCAATCGCTTTGCGTTCTTTTACAACTGTTTGCTTCATAGTTTCCCCTTTCCTAGCTATATTTATTCAATTTTAATTAATAAATATGCTTGTTTATTTTATCAAAAAAAAAAAAAAAAAGCATAACCTTACCTTTTTTTCGTTGATTTATGACTTTTTATTTTATCAGATAGATAAAAACATTAAATTTGATCTAAAACTGAATTAATATAACTAAAATCAGTATCTTCACTATAAAGTTTTAGAATTTCTAAACTTTCATTAATAACAATTGCCTTTGCTAATCCTTGATAATGAATTGCATAAACACCATACACTAAAACAGCTTTATGATAATTACTTAATCGTTCAAAACTTCATCCTGATTTTAAATGTTGATTAATAAGCCCAATAATTGTTGTTAAATTACCTAAAATATCATCAATTTGTTCTGATTCAATGCTAGTTGTTACAACTTGTGAAAAATCATAAGCCTCTTGTTTTGTTGTTAAAACATCATGTTGCAAAATAAAATGACGATATAACAAATTAATAATATTAATCCGTTCTTGGCGTTTTGACATGTGACATACTCCTTTTTAAATATAGTGATATAAACAAAATAAACTTCGTTTTTGTAACCGAGAATTATGACGATGACTATGAACTCCAAATAAATGATGTAACATTAAAATTGTTTCATCAGCTAAGAGATCATTTGTTAAATCATCGTTCTTTTCAATATGTTTTATTATATCACTTCAATGATATTCTTGTTGATTAATTATTTGAATATTATTATAATTTTTAGCATCTGTTATTGTAAATGGTTCTTTACTATTAATGACAACCAAATTAATGGTTGCTGTTCGTAAGAATTGTTTCGCATTAATCATTTTCATCATTCGATTAATCATGAATTGTTGTGTTACAACGGGAGAAGTAATTAAAGTATTATTTTGTTCTCACACTGGGGCTGCCATTGTTGTACTAACTGACCCATTTAATGTTTGTATTTTTAGAAAATAAAGATTCTTACGAGTTAAAATTAACCGGGGAAAATAATATGTTATTTTGCTAACATCATCATAAAAAGCAACATTTTTAAAATATCACATATAATTAACCGTTTTAACATATCGTTCAATAATTTTATCAAAATAACGATATTGCTCTAATTTTAATTCTTGTTTTCAATTTAACGCTGGTAATCCTAATTCCTGACGAATTTTTGTTAAATAATGTTGATTCTTATGAGTTAACATTATTTCCCCTCCTTTCTCTTAAATTAAGTAAAAAAGAAACCTACGGTTTCTTACGATGTCAAAAGTGACTAGTTCGTTTTTGATGTTGATAACGATATTGTATTTCATCTTCAGCAATTAGCTGTTCAATTAAAACATCGTTGTCTTTCCGTGTTAATGCTTCTTGATAATCAAATGTTTTTTCATGAACACGAACATGAATGCCATTAAGTAATAATGGTGCTTTAATTTCTGCTAACTTTAAAAACCTAATTTCTTTTGGATATAAATACAATAATTTCCCATGTAACTTAACATTTCGTAATAAAATAAAGTCATTTTTACTCGGGGAGTTTGCGACATTATCTTCGGTATAAACATTATAACTAAGATAATGATTATAATCTTGTTCATTGCCAGCAAAAAACATTTGATTTTTATGCATTCGATCAATACAAATAATTTTCCCATTATGTAAAAAATATAAATGTCCGGTTTTAATATCTCTTATCATTTCTCGTTACCTCCTCTTCTATCTCTCTTTTATTGCTAATTTTGGTTGATAGTTAACGAGTTGATAATTAATACGTTATTTGTTGTTCCGTGCTTCTTGCATCAATTGTGCTTGCACTCGTAATGATTCAATTAAAGCTTGGCGATTTTCTTTCACTTCGTCACGAATTCGTAATAATCGTTGAAATTCTTTTTGGCGTTTAATAAACTCTTCAATATTTCCTTTTGTGTTTTTATATTTAAGAACTTGTTTATCTAACAACTTAATTTCAGCATATTGCTTCTGGTTTAATAACATAACATGTTTTCGTAACAGCGCAATTGATTTATTACGATTTTCTAAAATTGCCGCATTTAATTTATCATCATTTGTTTTAATTGTTCGTGATAAATTGATTGCCCGGTTAAAATCAGCTAATTCTTGTGAAATTTGGCGATTATAACCTTGTTCATATTGTTGTCGAACTTCTAATAAATACTGCAACATTTTTTGTTCATAGACTAAACGTTGATCAATATTAGGTCGTTTCTTCTCATCATACTGATGATTATAATTTGTTTTTTTATAACGATCTTCACTCAGTAATTCTGCTTGTTCATTAGCAAAGTCCATTGTTGAGGTTTCTCCTTTTTTGTTCTTTGCTTTTAGTGCAGGACTTTCTTTTTTATTCTTTTTTTGCTTTGTTTTAAAAGCAAATGTTTCTTTTAAATGTTCTAATTGTGTTTGTTCTTCCGCATTTAATTTATAAAAACGTGCCTTATTTTCTAACCGTAAAATTAATCGTTCTTCCATTGATAATGGATCTTCAGCAGTACGAATTATTTTAACTGGTTTTGGTTTTGGTGGTACAATATCTCTTGCCGCAAATTCATTTAAGTTAATTTCAACTTGATTTTGTTTAATTAAGCGAACAAGGATTTCTTCGTCCCCTTTTTCAATTTCAATTTTATCATCAGAATCAACAACAAAGTCAACAACTGATAACCCATTTTGTTTTATTTGTGAAATCTGGTGGGCTAAAATTGGGCGTAAATCACGACGAATTGTTGTTACTTCTTCTGTTTCAGTTCGCCGAATAATTGTTTTCATTTCGTTTGTTTCTGGTTCTGATGACCCTAATTTTGTTTTTACACGATCAACATCTAAACTATTTCAATTCGAGAAAGTATTAAATTGATCATTAATTAATTCACTGTCTTTTAACGGTGGTTTAATTAAATTAGTTGTTTTCGGAATGGCATTTTTAGCAGACCTTTTTGTTCTACTAACAGTTTTATTAGTTTTTGGTTGATCTAATGGTGTTGAAATTAGGATATCTTGCTGAAGTGGCTGCTTCACTTTTGCTGCTGGTTTTTTACTAGCTGCTTGTTTTGCTTTATGATTGTTTAATCTTGCAAAAACTGGAATTTCTTTGTCACTACGATAACTATAATCAATGAATTTACTTTTATTTTTTTGTTCTTCTCAAGCATTATCTTTATCTTTTAAACGAATAACTCCCTTTTTTTTGGTTCCAACAACTTCAGTTAAATATTTTTGTTTTAATGCTTGATACTCTGGGCTATTTTCATCTAATTGTCTTAATAAAACTTTAATTGTTGCTGGAGTTAATTTTTTATCCATTAGTTCTGCTGCATCTCGTTCTGAATCAACAATGCTACCATAATTAGCACGAGTAACGACAACAGTTTCTGAGTCTTTTTCTTTTGCCATTTTTTAATCCTCTTATTTGCTTTCTCATTTTTAATACATATATATATTATATAAAATTTTTAAACTTTTTTAAATAGTTTTAGCAAAAAACCTTGCTTTTTTTAATAAATTATTTATAATATTATTTCATTATTTTAATTAAACTCTATCACCTTTATTTGAGACCTTTTTTATAAATTAACCGCTGTCATTTTGTTATTTTCGGAACAACCCCTTGCTTAATTGGTTTTTCAATTTGCACCGGATGATATATCTCATATTCATTAGCTAACGCTTGTCCAATTTCGCGCATTAAAATTGTGCCATAATTATCTTCTTCATAGGAAGGTGTCATTTTGTTATCTTTTGCAAAAAATGATTTTGGAAGTGAATCTTTTGCTTCAATCTCACTATTAAGTATTTTTTTATTTATCTTTGGTAGTTTAACTGGCTTTGCTAATGTTGCTAAATATTCTTCTCGTTTTTTTAGTTCGACTAGTCGTGATTGTTGCAAATCACGCAAAATTAATTCTTGTTGACGATGCAACTGTTGCGCTTGAACTTTTTGATTAATTTTTAACACTTGTAACAATTGTTGTTGCATTTTAGCATCAGTTTCTTGTGCTCAGAGCTCTTTTTCTTGCGCTCATTGAAGAACAACATCTGGTCGTTTTTGCGGATCAATCCCACTTGACGTAACAACTTCATCAAAATATTTTCGAATTAAATCTGCTGTTGGTAATGTTGTTTGTTTTGCTCCCATTATTATTCCCTCACTATTTTTTTTGATGCTCCTCGCCAGTTTTATCTTCTACTGAGTCAACTAAAAAACCATTAACAACTTTTTTTCCTTCTGCAAGATATTTATTAATTAAAATCTGTGGTAATGGTTTTGGTTTAATTTTTCGATGACGCAGTTTTTTTTGATAGCGTACTTCTTTACGAATATTCTTTTGAATTAATTTTTCTTTTACTAATCGTTCATGAAGTTGTTCTAATTGTTGTCGTTCAATTTCACGAATTTCGCGAGGATGATAACCAGCAAAAGTATATTGGTTTCCTGCTAAATTTATTGTTAAATCAGGTGTTTTTGTTGGATCAAGATAGTTAATCTGATAATCTTTTAACTCTTTTTGAGTATATAATGTTAAATCAATTAATCGTGCTTTCTCATTAGCATCTTTTTTTATTTTCATATTATCTAATGAAAGTTGTTCTTTCGTCATTGTTATGACATCTAGTTTTTTCATTCTTTTTTCTTCGTAATTATTACCAAATTTTAGTTTTTTTAAATTAGGTCGTTTTTTAGGATCAACTGTTGAAATATATTTTTCTTGCGGTGACATTGCAGGAAGAACTGTTGTCTTATTTGGTGTACTTTCTTTTGCTGCACCATTTAATTGTGTTAAGTTATTACTACTTGGCGCTGAAAATGAGGTATTTGCTGGATTTGACATTACGTTAGTAGTTACAAATTTTGATAAAACTGTTGGTTTTGGTTTCTGAATTGCTTTAACAAACAATGGTCTAATTTGATTAGTAATTGCTGTGTCTAAATAAAGATCTGTTTTAAAAATTGGTTTTCGTTGTGGCTCATCAGTGATGAAATTTCGAATATATTTACCCCCAATTTGTTTTTTTGTTTTTCCTAAACTACGAGATAAACTTTCTTGCACCATTTGATTACGTTTTTTAATAACATTTTCTGGATCAATCACAACTTTTTCTTCATTATCATCCTTCGACAAAGTAATTTCTTTCATATATTGTTTTCATTCTGACGGATGTGAATCACGACGAGACAATAATTCTAATTGGTTTTTACTTAAATTCATTTGTTCTTTAATTTCATCAAGAGAGCGTGGTTTAACATCACTATTTACACGAGAGTAGTCTTCTTCAGGATGATACACACCTCGGGCTCGATTTAAGTAAGGATGTTCATCATGATTCGTCGCATCACGTCGTGCTAATAATTCAATTTGATTTTGATTTAAACCTCAACTCTTTGCATGTTCTTTAACTTGGTTATTAAAAGTTTTTAATATTTCACCAGTATATTCATCATGATGTTCAGAAATGTTTTTTTCTCGTTCACTATGATAGCGACCATATTGTTCATTCCGTTGCCGAATTAAACGTTGTTGATTTGGATTTAATTTTCTAATTAAATCTTCAACTTCTTTTGGTGTTGATTTTCCGGTTATATTTTCAACCGCCAAATTATCATCTTCTGTTTCAAAAGTAAGGTTGACTGTTGAAATTAATCCTACTTCTTTTTCTTTTTGATCAACTGCCAATGCATTAATATTATTATTTAAAAAACTTTCTCGTGGTTCTTTTAATTCTGATTCAATTGCTTCTTGTGATTCTTGGTATCCTCTTACCACTCGGGCTGGAAATAAATCTTCTGAACGATATAGTTTTCGTTTTGCTAAAAGATCTAATTGTCCGGGATTTAATCCCATATTACTTTTTTTACTCGCTGTTGTTTTTATTTTTTCTATTGGTCTTGATGCTTTTTTAGTTGTTGTTTTTTTAAAGTTAACATTTTCTCCCAGAACTGCTTTGATAAATTTTTCGTATTCTTTTTCATAACGATTATCTCAATCAACCGTACTAGTTGCATTTAATGTTTCATATTCTGTCATTAACTTTAAATACGGTTCTGATTTTTTTCAAGCTTTTGTTAAAGCTTTAATAACAGTTGTTTCATTAACCTTCATTTTTAAACTGTTGTTAACTTCTTGTAGTTGTTTTGTTTCATTTAGTTTCTTCTTAGCCATCATCTTTACCTCAATTTTATTTATAACCATAAGTAAAATGCTTTCCATAAAATTATATCATTTTTTTCTTGCTTTTTCTATCGATACTTGTATGATAATTAATTAAAAAATAAAAGAGAAGTTCTCTTTTATTTTTGTTGAAGAAATGTTTCTAAAATTAATTGTGCTGCTAAACTATCTTTTTTACTTTTTCGCTTTTGCCGCGATAAATTAGCTTCTAACATAATTTGATGTGCTTGTCGTGTTGTTAAACGTTCATCAATTAAGTGAATCTCAATAATAACACTTAACATTGGTTTTAATAAAGCAATGAATTCATCCACCATGATTGCTCGTGGTCCAATTGTATTATTCATATTTTTAGGATAACCAATTACAATATCAGTAATCTTTTCATTTGCAATTAAGGTTGCTAAATATTGTGCTGCATTTAAAAAATCATGATCAGAAAATTGATAAACACCATAACTTGTTGCGATCACGCCATGACTTGTGGCAAGTCCTAATGTTTTTGTCCCTAAGTCAATTCCTAAATAATATTTAGCCATGTTGTTGTAAAAACAACAGTGGGTCGGCCAGCAATTCTGCAATAATAGTTTTATTTTTGAAACCACTTTGTGCCACGCTGTTGTTTCCTCCCCCCTTGCCATCAAGTAATGAATTTAGTTGTTGAATAATACGTCCCGCTTGGTAACGATCATGTAAAGTATCACTAACACCAACCACTAATTTTTGTTGGGTTGAATCAGTAATATCAACAAAAAAAATTAAAATATTAGAATACCGTGCTTTATAATCATCAATTAATACTTTCAAAGCATTAACATCAACTTTTGTTGGAAATTGATAAGTCAAAACTTGAATGCCATTTTTTTCTTGCAATGGTAAAGCATGATATTGCTTCACAAAATCTTGCATAATAACATTATCATATTGTTTTTGTCAATGTTTAAAACTCTCTTTAAATTGATTTACTAATTGTTTTAATAATTTTCAGTTTTCTTTTGAAACAGTTAAATTACTAATTTGGTTTCAAATTTGCTCTAACTCTTGATTAGTTAAAACTGCTTTTCCTTGATTATATTTTTCAAAATAATTAATTGCCTCTGTTTTTTCTTTTAGAAATTGTTCATTTAAATAACTAGCAATTGTTCTATTTGATGTAATGGCATGAATTCGAAAGGTTCCTACCCCTTTTGATTCAATTCCAGTTACTAATAAATCTTCGACATCTTGTGAATTAGCAACATGCGTTCCTCCACAAAGCTCACATGAATAAGTTCCAAATTTAATAATTCGTACTTCTTCATCATATTTTTCAGTAAAGAAAGCTAATGCTTGATGTACTTCTAGTGCTGTTTGCATATCAGTATAAATTATTTCACAAGGAATTGCCGCACGAATAGCTTTTCTTACGGACGCTTCAACAGCCATAATTTCTTCAGGAATAATTGGTTGATTATGGGTAATATCAATTCGCAATCGTTCATCATCATTATAAGAACCAGTTTGCATAACATGGGTTCCTAATACTTCTCGTAATGCTGCATGAATTAGATGCGTTCCAGAATGGTTTTTACGCGTATAAAATCGACGATCACTATCAATTGAAGCATTTACTAAATCACCACTTTTTAAAGTTCCTTCCACTCTTACAAAATGCAAGTGTTGTTTATTTGGTCCTTGTTGTACATCTAAGACATAAGCAGTGTTATTATCTTTTAAGATTAAACCACGGTCGGTTGCTTGCCCACCCTTTTCTGCATAAAAAGGTGTTTCTGCTAAAATAAGATATCCCGTTGTATTTGTTAATTCAGAAACTGGCTGATCATTTGCGAACATAAAAACAATTTCTGTATTATTAACTTGTTCATGTTCATAACCAACAAATTTACTAACAACATCTAACTGCGTAAAAAGTTCACTTTGTAAATGAATTGCTTTAATATCTTTACGATTGGTTCGTGAAATTTCTTTTGCATTTGCTAATAATTCTTCAAAACCAGTTCGGTCAACTTTTATTCCTGCCTCGTGAGCTTCTTCAACAATTAATTCAATTGGAAAACCGTAACTTTCAAATAAGCGAAAGGCATGTTCTTTTGAAATTATTCCATACTTTGTTTTAACTTCGTTAAATAATTTGTTCCCTTGTTCTAATGTTTTTAAAAATTTATTTTCTTCATCTAAAACAGCTTGTTCAATAATTGGTTGTTTCTCAATTAAATAAGTATAATATTCACTCATAATGGTAATTACTGTTTGTACTAATTGGTATAAAAATGGTTGTTCTAATCCTAATTTTTTTCCATATAGACTAGCACGACGAATTAACCGACGAATAACATAACCACGATCCTTGTTACCCGGAAAAGCACCATCCGCAATTGCAAATGTTACTGCTCGTAAATGATCAGCAATTACTTTAAACGCTGTATTAATTTTAATTTGATGCGCATCACTAGTAAACAATGCGGTTTGATCATAATGATATTTCCCCTGCACTAATTTTTCAACTGCTTTAATAATGGGCATAAATAAATCTGTTTCAAAATTAGTTGGTGTTTCTTGAATAATAGAAGTAATTCGTTCTAATCCAGCCCCCGTATCAATGTTTTTTCGCGGTAAATCGGTATAAGTTCCATCCCCATTATTATTGTATTGAGAAAAAACAATATTTCAAACTTCTAAATAACGATCATTTTCTAGGTCTTCTTGTAATAACCTTATCCCAACATGTTCAGGGTCATATTTTTCACCGCGATCATAAAAAATTTCGGTATTTGGTCCACATGGCCCTTCTCCAATTTCTCAAAAATTAGTATCTTTATCCCCCTTAATAATTCGTTCAGGACTTAACCCTATAACATTATGTCAAACCTCATATGCTTCTTGGTCATCTTTATAAACAGTAACATATAATTTGTCAGGACTAAATCCAATTCATTTTTTATCAGTTAAAAATTCTCAAGCATAAACAATTGCTTCCTTTTTAAAATAATCACCAATTGAAAAGTTACCTAACATTTCAAATAACGTATGATGACGGGCCGTATGTCCTACATTCTCAATATCATTTGTCCGAATTGATTTTTGTGAATTTGTTAACCGTGGTGCTGGCGGTGTTTTTCGACCATCAAAATATGGTTTTAATGTTGCCACCCCGGAATTAATTCATAATAATGATGGATCATCAACGGGAATTAATGATACTGATGGCAATTCGTAATGATCTTTACTCCGAAAAAAATCTAACCACATTTTTCGAATCGCATTTGCTGTAAGTTTTGTCATCCTAACTTTCCCTTCTTTTTAATAATTAATTAATAGAATTATAGCATACGAAAAGAAAAAAACTTCTTTATTTCAAAGAAGTTAAAGACCAATTCTTATTTTCGATAACCACGAACTAGTAAATAAAATGAAACTAATAGAATGTTAATAAAGAAGAAAAGCATAATAACTGGTACCACTGCTGGATATTGAAAATATTGTGTAAACTCAGTTCACATTAAAATTTGTCAAATTAAACCAATCACTAATCATGTCAACATTTGTATAAACATTAGTAAATTATAAGAAAATTCTTGTAAACGAGCTAAACAAAAGAGCATAAAATAAAGCGGAATAAAACTAATAATCATTAACACAATCGCAATTCCTAAAATAACTCAATTGGCTGTCACATAATGAGTTGTTGAAGTAAAGGCTGGAAAAATCATAACAACAAGAAAACCAATCATTAATAAAATCATCCCAATATTGCTTCCTAATCGTTTACGTAATTCACGACGAGAAGAAATATTAATATATCCTAATCATTGGACAAAACTTGCTCCAAGACCACCACGATGGCTTGATGACGATGGTAATAATAATTCAATTGCAATCCGAATTGCTAAACCAACCGTTAAGATTGCAACCGCAATTGGGGCAATGAAAATAATGAAAACCGCCCCAACTTGTAAAACTCCAGGCGCTTGTGCTAAGAAGGTACTTAAACCAGTTTGATTAATACTTAATCCTAACACGGAAAAAACATTTGGTTGATACTGAACATTATTAGTTCATGTTACTAAACCACCGTTTGTTAAATTATATCAATTTTTTTCTTGTCCATTAACAAAATTTGAATTATCAGCAATTGCAACTAAAAATAACCCTAGGAATAAAGCAACATATAATGTAATCCCTCCTCCTATTGTTAAAATTTTTCCAACTAACAAGCGAGCATTCCATTTTCAATGCGCAGCAGTTGCATTTGTTAGTAAAACAACAACAAAAATTGCTGTCCCAACAGCAAACACACTTAAAATAGGAACAAAAATATATAAATCAATTACTCAAAATTTAAAAAGACCAAAACCATCCAAACTAAAAATTGCTTGAAATGATCCATATGATAATAAAAAATTTAAAATATTATAAGCACTATCACCTTTTAAACTTTCTAAAGGATTGGGTGTCAAACCATTAACACTTAATGATTTAATAATTTCTTCTTTTAACGCACCTACCTGTTGGTTTAAAGTTGGAACAACTGCTCCGGCCATAATAATTACAATTCCTGCTAAAAATCATATGCTACTAAATTTTAGCCAAGACTTTATTGTCATAACTTCCTCCATTTTCTATTTTCTTAGGTATCTTTATTATACCAAGAAAACTAATAACCGTATATAGTGTTTGTGTTCCAAAGTTGTTGTTACATCATAACTCGTTCCACAATTTTAATATCGGGAATTGCTAACAACGACGAACGAATTTGTTGAAATCGATCAGCATTACTAATTTTAATAATTGTCTTAATGGTAATATTCATTAAATCACTAGAAATATTAGCTGTCATCATTTGAACTGAAGCATTTAAATGACTTAACACTTTTGTGACATCAACTAACAAAGCGGGACGATCAATTGCTTCAATCCGAATTGCACAATCATACTGTTTATTTTTACAAACCGCTTCATTTCAACTAACTTCCACTTGTCGTTCTTGTTTTTCACTGCTTTGTAAATTACGACAAGTTTTTAAATGTACTTTAATTCCTTCTGCTTTTGAAACATACCCTGTAATTTCTTCATATGGCAATGGCAAACAACATTGTGAAATCACAACCTTAATACTTGAAATTCCTTGCACAATAATATCATCTTTTAACTGGGCTTTTTTATATTGTTTGTCTTGTAGTTTTTTTAGAATTTTTTCATTCTGACTTGTTGCTTGATCTAAATAAATTAAATTAATTGCTTCTTCCAACGTGTATTCATCGTTAGCAACATCTAATAAAAAATCTTCAATATTATTATAGTTAATCGCATGCAATCGTTCTAGTTGCGTTTCTGAATCAACTAATTTTCATTTTAAATCTTTTTTAGCAATGTACTCTTCAATTTGTCCTTTTGTTTGTTTAATTTTTTCTAGGTTAATTGATTTTGTATCATTGGTTGCTTCTGCTAGTTCTTTTTTTAAATATTTTTTAATTTTTTGTAATGCTGATGATGTTTTAGCAACCACTAGCCAAGAATGATTTGGCTTTTGAGTCGCCGCTGTTTTAATGTCAACAACATCTCCTGATTTTAAAACTGTTGAAATTGGAGAGAATAAACCATTGATTTTAGCCCCAATTGTTTTCTCTCCAATTTCAGAGTGAATTTTATAGGCAAAATCAAGCACCGTTGAACCAAATGGCAACGTAACTACTTTCCCGTTTGGCGTTAAAACATAAATTAACGAAGAAAAAATGTCATTTTGAATAATCTCTTCCATTAATTGATCAGGTTTATAAACTTCTTGTTGAATTTCATCTCGTTCTTGCACGGAAATATTTTCTAAATCCAAAATTCGTTTAAAAATATCTAAGCGATCATCAATATCTTTTTGTTTTTTAGCAATATCATAATTTTCGCCTTCTTTATAACGTCAATGAGCAGCAACTCCTTGTTCTGCTAACTCATCCATTTCTTCAGTTCGAATTTGCACTTCAAAAATAACACCATCATCAGCTGCAATTGTTGTATGTAATGATTGATATAAATTATGTTTTGGAGTTGCAATATAATCTTTAAAACGATTATTTAACGGAGTATAATGTTGGTGGACAAATCCTAATACTTTATAACATTCATCAACACTATTTGTAATAATGCGAACTGCTAAAATATCATGAATATCATCAAAGTTTTTTCCAAATTGATTCATTTTACGATAAATTGAATAAATTGATTTGCTCCGACCATATACTTTGACTGACATTTTTTTTTCAGTAATTAAGATTTGTTTTAATTCTTCAATTTTTTGATTAATAGTATTTTCGCGTGCTTTATTACTTGATTCTAGCAACGAAACAATTTTATTATATTGAACCGGATTAATAATTTTAAAACTAATATCTTCAATTTCCTGTTTAACAGCCTTCATTCCTAACCGATGGGCAATTGCTGAATAAATTTCTAAACTTTCGCGGGCAATAATTTGCTGACGTTCTGGTTTTAAATAACCAATTGTTTTTAAATTATGTAACCGATCTGCTAACTTAATAATAATAACACGAATATCTTTTGCCATTGATAAATATAATTTACGTAAATATTGTGCCTTAATTTGTGTTCGGTTTTCTTTCGCAAAATAACTAACTTTTGTTACTCCTTCAACTAAATTAGCAATTTCAATTCCAAACCGTTCTTGTAACTCTTCAAATGTAGCTGGGGTATCTTCTAAAACATCATGCAATAATCCTGCAATTAATGTTTTTGGTCCCATTCGTCATTGTGCCAAAAAAAAGGTTGTTCATAATGGATGATTAATATATGGTATTCCGCTATTACGAACTTGGCCTTGATGTTTTTCTTCTGCATATTCATATGCTTTCTGAATTTCTTTTAATGTTGTCGCATCTTTGATGTACAACTTAATTTGGGCTAAGACCTCTTCGTATTTAATATCCCGATCCACTATAAACAACCCCTTTTCTTTATACTAATTATAATTATATACCGATTAAGCTGAATATTCAATCAGGGTTTTAATTGGATATCCACCTAAATCTTTTTTACCATTTAAATATGTTAAATCAACAACAAAGGCTAATCCAACAATTGTTGCCTGTTTATTTTGAACAAGTTGACAAATTGCTTGTGCTGTTCCTCCTGTTGCTAAAACATCATCAACAATTAAGACACGATCATTTTGTTTTAAATCTTCAACATGCATTTCTAACTGATTAGTCGCATACTCATAACTATACTTAGCGCTAACAACTTGGCGCGGTAATTTCCCCGGTTTTCGAACCGGAACAAAACGCAAGTTTGCAGCATAACTAACTGCTGGTCCAAATAAGAACCCACGTGCTTCTGGAGCAATAATCACCGTTGCTTGTTGTGTAATTGCATAAGCTGCCAATTGATCAACAACCATTTTAAAAACAGAAGGATTATTTAAAATTGGTGTAATGTCCCGAAAAATAACCCCTGGTTTTGGATAATTAGGAATGTCAACAATAAAGTTTTTTAGTTCCATTTTTTCAAAATACCTTTCTTGGTTAATAATTTAATCATTAATACCAATCACAGTTTGTTCATCAATTTCAACACGTTGTGAATCTAAATAATTTTTAACACGGATTTTATTTAAAGCCCGATATTTTTCTAAGGCTACTCAAATTGGAATTCCAACAAATAATGTTGCAAACATTCCAGCAATTAAACCAATTAAAATCACAATATTAAAGCCAAACCATGTTCCTGAAAAAGCAGCTAAAGTAATTAATAAAACTGCAAACATAATTCCTAGTGTCAAACAATGTTGTAGCATTTGTTTAATCGTAATATTAGCAACTTTTTGCAAAAAGTTATGTTCATAATTATAAACTCTAAAGTCTTTACGAACTTCACGAATTACTTTATTATTTTTACTTTTAATATCTTTTGCCGCTAATTGTGTTCGTTTTAATTGATCATGATATTGTTTTTTAATTTCTCGTAAGGTTAATTCAGGATGTTTGATTGCTAATTTCTTTAATTCTTCTTGATAATAAGCTTTATGTGCCCGACGTAAACGTTTAATTTGTGAACGGTGCTCTGACATATAGGTGAAAAATGTTTCATATTCACGAATATTAATCGCTTTTTTATTTTGTTTTGCCCGAACCATTACCATTGTTGCAAAGGCAATTGCAAAACCAAAAATTGCTAAGAATGCGATTGACATTTCAAAAGTAATTAATACTTGAGTAATAATTGCAATTGCAATAGTTGTGACTAAAGCAAATAAACTAGCTAAAACCATTCCTACAAATTGCGCTCAGTCTAAACGGAATAAAGTATAAACAAAGATACATGCTAATCCAACACCAATACTAATTGCGGCATTTTTTAGAATATAGCCTTCCATAACCGGATCAGTCTGTTGCAATGCTAATGAAGGGTCATCGGGGGTTGCATTATAAAATGATGCAATGGCTGTTAACAATTCTCGTTCAAAAGTCCCCTTTGTAATATTGGTACTAACAACTAAAATTCGGTTATTAACGCCACTTTCTTGTTTTTTAAGAATATAAATATTGTAACTAAAATTATAACGCGCTGTTTTGCGAATACTTTCTAATTGCGTTGATAACTTTGCAATTGCTGTTTCATCGTTATTCGTTCCTCATAAATCTTGATTAATCGTAAAATTAATTCCTGGCTTAATTGAATTAGCAACATTTGCTTTTCCAGCAAAAGCAATTGCTAACGCAACAATTAATAAAATAATTCCAACGACTGGTGTTCATTTTGTAATATTATAAAATGTTCACTTTCCTACTTTATATTGCTTTCCTTTTTTTGGTATTACAGTTGCAACATTATCATTCGCTGCTATGACAGGTTCACTTGTTTCTGGCATTTGCAATTGAGCACTAGCAGCTAATGCGTCTGGTGCTGTTGTTAGTGCAACTCTTTTTTTCATGAATAATTTTCATAATGAAAAACGTGAAACATCTAATCAAGGGTGTTTTTCTTGTCAACGTAATTTAATAACAATTCAGTACATTAAACGCGCAACAGCAAATACCATTACAATGGAAATAATTAATCCAACTAGTAAAATTGTGGCAAATGAATTAATATTATTTGTTCCTAATCAAAACAATGATAATCCTAAAATAATTAAAACTACTAATGCATCAATAAAGACCGCAATTGTTTGTTTATTAGCAATTTTCATTGCCGGTTCAAATGGAATTTGATTTTCGTACCGCTCACGTTTATACCGTGAAAAGAATAACAAGTTTCCTTCAAGTGCTAAACCAAATGCAATCATTAATGCCGCAATACTTTCTGGCGAAATTTGAACTTTCAATAGCGAAGAAAAATATAATGTTGCAATTATTGTAAACAATAACGTTAAAATTGCAATAAAACCAAATAAACGATAATAAACTAATAAAACAACGAAGATTGCTAATACTAATACTCCTAAAATGATTAAAGAAATTTTAAAAACACTAGCTGAAACAACAGGTGGAATTTCACGATAACCACGAATAACAAACTCTAAACCACTTAAGCCCCCATTAATTAAATTACTAATTTGACGAGATTCAGTTTCAGTTGAAGTTGTAATTTGATTTGAATTTTCAGCAGCTCCTGTCCCAAGTTTAATTGAATTTCAATTAATGATATGTTCTTTATATAAATCTGTTAATGCAGTATTATATTCAATAATTGTTTGTAAATATGGTCGTAACGGATCAATAAACTGATTTGTTGTTGCTGTTTTATCATTTGGGTCAATTAATAACCTGTCGAGTGGTACAGAAGTAAAACGAAAACGGGCATCTTCCATTCAAGTTTGAACTTGCGAAATTGGATAACTTAAAGCTAAATCTAGTAAATTACCAGTGCGAAGTTGTGAAGTTCCAGCATCATAATATTCAACATTAAAAATTTGATAAATATTACTTCAATCACTCGCCGAAACTTTACTACGAATTTCAGCATTAAAAACAGTTGCAATTGCTGGAATATTTTCAGTATCATGACGTAAATCATCAATAAATTGACCAATATCAGTTCAAATATACAATGGTTGTGCTTGACCCCCACCTTCTGATGGTTTTAAACTATTAATAATACTATCTCATTTTGCTTGATCTTTAATTTTTAAAGTAATAATTGGGCGACGATTTTGATCAACCCCTGTTGTTGAACCTGAAATAACATCACTTAATGGTGTTCGTTCTTTTGTTCCATTGTTATCACCAACTAGTAAGTCTTTTCCTTTACTATCTGTTAAGTAAATTGCTCCTAAGCGTTGAATTACTTTGCTCAAAGCATTATAAGATTTAAACATATCTTTTCCAACAACAACTTCAACAGCGCTGCGACCTAATGTTTGTAAATATAAATTTTGATTTGATAATGGATCTAATTTATTACGTAATAAATCCAATCCTTTTTTACTATCACCATTTGGTGTATCTGGTGAAAAATTAGGATCATTTTTATCTAAAACATTAACCTGAACTTGATATCCACCTGAATAAGCAATTCCAGTTTTATATGAATAACGAAAACTATCAGCTGAAAAATAAGCACCAACAATCATTGCAACAATTAAAACAATCAAAGTTCCAATGCGAATAATTAATTTGCTAATTGCCTTTTTATTTTTTGGTTCTTTAATTGTTGTAATTTGTTCGTTTTTCTTCACGTTTTACACCACTGTTCTATTTTAAAACTTTTCTTTATATATTGTACACTATTAGTTGTTTAATTTTATTATTTAATAAACATATCTTTAAAATCTTCTAAGGATAAATCAGCCGCAGTAATTTTTTGATTATTCATAAATTCAATCATCCGATTAATCTTGATATTAAAGATATAATAAGCTACTTCACTAACATCAATAATTGTTTTATCGACTAAAATCATCTTTATTAAATAATCTGCAACATCTTGTTCCGTGATATTTGGATTAGATAATCTTAAATCAACTGCTTTTAAACTAATCATTTTACAGGCATAATTTGCAATTTGTTCTTGTTCCTTTTTATGATTGTGGCTCATTTTTACACCTTACCTTAGTTCCAATTATTATTATAACCGACTTCTCAAAAAAATTAAGTAAATTATGTAATATTTTTTAAAAATTCCACTGCTTTATTTGTTAAAACCCGTCCACGCGATGTTTTTACTAAATAACCTTTTTTTAACAAGAAAGGTTCTAAAATATTTGTAATTGTTAGCAATGGTTCGGATAAAACTTGACTTAAGGTGCTTAACCCAACTGGTTGTGTCTGAAAAAGAAGATAAATTTGTTTTAAGTAATTTACTTCTCCTCATTCTAAACCATCTTGATAAACCTTTAAATTATTTAAAATTTCTTGTAAAAATTTTAATTTTATCAGTTGTGGGGTTACTAATAAATAGTCATAAATCCGATAAAATAATTTTAGAGCGGCACGTGGATTATTTCGACTATAACTAGCTAAAAAAACTAGTTCCTCTAATGATAATTTTATTCCTACTTTTAAAAACAAATTATTTAAAATTTGTTGCATATCATCATTAGTATATTCATCAAAATGAAAAATTGTTGTAAAACGATTTAATAATGGTTGTGGCACTTGATATAGTAATGTTGTTGCTGCTACCAAGGTAAAAAATGGTAACGGTAAAACAACATTTTTTGTATTATAATCTTTTCCCAACAATAAGTTTAAACAGTTATCATCTAAAACCGGGTATAAAATTTCAGCAACCTCACGACTAATTGCATGAACCTCATCAATAAAAACTAAATTAAATGCTTTTACCTGCATTAAAGAACTAATTAAATCACTTGGTTTTTGCAAATTTGGGCCATGTAAAAGTAATAGTTTTTGTTGTAACGAAGTTTTGATTAAATGTGCTAAACTAGTTTTTCCAACACCACTATTGCCAACAAATAACATATGTTTTAATGGTAGTTGCTGCTTTTGACTAGCTGCTAACATAATTTTTAAATTCATTTTAATATTTGCTTGACCAATATAACTGTCAAAATTAACCGGGTGAAAATTAAACTGTATCATTTTGACTAATTCTAAATAAAACTAGTTTTAAATATTGGTCAAGTTTAGTTGGAACCGAATTAACACTATTAATTGCAGAATAAATAACAGTCAACGGATAACCCAATTCTTTTAAGCAACTAATTACTTTATTTTGAAGATTATTATAATTTTTTTTAAAATAAATTTTTTGTAAAGTATGTAATAATAATCGAACACTATGTGTCTTTAATCCCTGTAATTTTTCAATTTCAACAATATTATTTTGTTGAATAAGCATTAATAAATCTTCAACACTAATTTGTTGTAATACTTTAACTGCGGTTTTAACACCAATTGTTGGAACAGTTAATAAGTCGCCAAAAATTTTCTTTGTCGCTAAATCTAAAAACCCAAATCACTGAAAACACATATCATTCTCATACTTTAACAAAGTATACATTTTAATTTGAGTTGCCTTCTTAAAATTCAGTCTTTTATTTGTAACTAAATAAATTTCATACCCATAATTATTTTGTTCTAAGCAAAGCACATTATCATTAAACTGATAAATAGTGCCACAAATAAAATCATACATATTATCATCCCCTATTTTAAATTAACTTTGTTAGTTAGAAAAATCCTTTTTTAAAATAAAAAAACTCATAATAAATGAGTTTTTTTATTTTTTAATATTTTGTTGGTTATGGTCATTTTACTGTTAAGTTAAAAATTGCTGTATTTTTATAGAGATCAGAACCATTACTTGTAACTATTAAATCAATATTTGTGGCTGGTCCACCTTGACTAACACTTCCATCAATACGCAATAACAACCGATTCTTTAAATCTCGCGCATCTTCTAATAATTTCTTCTGAGCAGCAGATAATTGGCCAGTAATTGTTGCATTCCCTAAAACAGCTCTTAAAATTTCACGAGAATTATCACTAGTAATTGTTACTTCTGTTCCTGTTAAATTTTTTGATAAACGATTGATATCAATTCGTTTTGATTTTGCTTGAACAGCAATATTAGTGATTCCATAAAATTTTGATGCTTTATCAGCATTGATAATAATTGTGGCTGCATAAGCTGTTTGGTCTTCTTGGAAACGATCAGAATTAAAAGTTATTACTGTATTAGGGTCTTTAATTGCTTCTAATAATTGTGGCTCTAATTTACCATCATTTTTTGAACCAACTTCTAAGGATAATAAGGCATTGTATAAATCACCAAAATTATTTCGATTATCAATTGTAATAACTTGACGACTTAAATCGCCACCCAATAAGGTAATATTAACACGATCTCCAATATTGCCACCACCGCCAGTAGTTCTCTCGTTGTTTAAATGACGATATAATTGTCAACCACCAATCCCAAATCCTGTTAATGAAAGTACTAATACAACAATTAATGTTCAAATTTTTCATTGAAACTTGTGATTAATCACTTGAACCATTTTTCGCATTGTCATCATTTGGTTCTTTTGCATTTGTTTTACTAGACTAACCGTTTCTCCCCCGGCTGGTTCAGCAGCAACAACTAAATCATTACGGTCTTTCTCATTATTATTTTCATTATCTTCATTTGATGCTTCAATTTCAGCTGAAAACGATTGCTCTGACACATTATCTGACCCATTATTTTGCTGTTCAAGCGGTATAAACGGTGGTGCAATCGGTGCTGAAACATTAACTGGTTCTTCCTTAGCACCCGTAGGTTTATCATCAGGAAGACTTGTTGTTGAAGGGCGACGACGTAAAGGAATTTTATTAATTGTCTCTTGTGATAACTCAACTGTATGATCAATAATTGGAATCTTTGGGTTTCCGTTATGATCTAATAAATTAGTTTTTCAAAAGAAAGCATATTTATTATTAGTACAATTAATTAAGGCAATTGGCATTACACCATGATCATCTTGACTTTCAGTATTTGGATTTACTTCACAAAAAAACAGTGCTAAATTATTAACATCTTTTGTGCGATCATTACGAATTGCTAAAATAATTTTTTTAAAACTTATTTTACACCTGTCGCACATTTCATCATATATATAACGAATATCATTTTGCATAGTTTTTTGTACCTTCTTTTGCCCCAAATATTGTATTATTTTTTGAATTCTTTATAATTATATCACACTTTTAATAAAAAAAGCATTCCTTGCCTTATTCACAAAAATGCTAATAAAAATGGAGCAGTTTGATGAACTATTTTCATCTTGAGTTTCCTTTAATATCATTAAAAATCACAAAAATTCTATTAAAATTAAAGAACAGATCTTAATTTATAATTCCAAAATATCACGTAACTCTGCTTCTGAAAATTTTGTAAAATTAGCATTTTCTAAATTATTATTTAGTACCGCTTCAATTACTGCTTGCTTATCATTTTGAATTGCTAAAATCTTTTCTTCAATTGTTCCTTTTGCAATCAACTTAATTACTTGCACTGTACTTTGTTGGCCAATTCGGTGAGCACGATCAGTTGCTTGATTTTCAATCGAAGGATTTCATCAAGGATCAAAATGAATAACAACATCAGCTGCTGTTAAATTCAATCCAACACCACCTGCTCTTAAGGAAATTAGAAAAACACTAATTGTTTCATCTTCGTTAAATTTTTGGGTCATCAGCACTCGACTTTCTGATCGTGTTTTACCATCTAAATACAAATATTTTAAATTTAATTCCCTTGTAATTGTTTCAATCCGTTTTAAAACGGTTGTAAATTGTGAAAAAATTAAAATTTTATGACCACCACCTGTTAAATCAGAAAAAATGTCTCGTAAAGCATCTAATTTAGCACTTTCATTCTGATATTTTTCATCTAAAATACTAGGGTCACAACAAATTTGTCTTAGTTTAGTTAATGTTGCAAAAATTTTCAAGCGGTTTTGTTGATATTGACCTGCTTTTAAAATCTTATTAATTTCTTCTCGTGCTGCAGTAGCAAAAGCAGCATAGATTTTCTTTTGTCGTTCAGTCATTTCTACTAAAATTTTATGTTCAATTTTTGGTGGTAATTCACTCATTACATCTTTTTTCAAACGACGCAAAATAAATGGAGCAATTTTTTGTAATAATTCTTTTTTAACTTCTTCATTTTGTTCCCGAATAATTGGAATCTCATATCGTTTTTGAAAGTAATGGTGATGAAACAAAAACCCAGGTAAAATAAAATTAAAGATTGATCATAATTCCGTTAAATTATTTTCAATTGGTGTTCCTGTTAATGCAAAACGAGTTGTAATATTTAACGTTCCAACCGTTTTAGCATTAATTGATTGTGGGTTTTTAATATGTTGTGCTTCATCTAAAAAGCAATATTGAAATTGAAATTGTTGATAATAACCAATATCACGGCGAAGTAATGGATAAGAAGTAATAATGACTTGCACTTCATTAATTTTTGCAAATAATAGTTCTCTTGTTTTGCGTTCACCCGCAATCACCAAAGTCTTTAAAGCGGGGGCAAATTTATTAATTTCATTTTTTCAATTATAAATTAATGATGCTGGAACAACAATTAAAACAGGCGCCATTTTGGGATTCAACTCATATTCTTTTAAAATAAAACTAATTGTTTGTAATGTTTTTCCTAGCCCCATTTCATCAGCTAAAATTCCACCAAATCCCAATGAAGCAAGAGTCTTTAATCAAAAATAACCTTTCTTTTGAAAATCACACATTACCGTTTCTAATGATGCTGGAACACTAAATTTATTTTCTTCTAAATTCTTAATTTTAGTAATTAAATGATCAAAATCAAAATTGAAAGTACAATTAAATTCTGCTCATAAATCCAAATTATTATAAATTGTTAAAGCATGATATTTTGGCAATTGCAATTTACCTGATGCAAATTGTTCTGCTTGAAAATCAAACTGATTAATTAAAGTTGCAAACTTCTGTAATGTCTGTGCTTGTAAATCAATAATTCCCCCATTTGCTAATTGATGATATTTATTCCCATTATTAATCGCCATTAAAATTTCACTTAAATTATGATAATCAATATCTGCTACTTGAAATTCAAATTCTAACCAATTATTTTTTTGATTAACATTAATAGTTGAACTATGAACATTAAAATCAACTAAGCGAACATTTTTAAAATTATCAGTATAAAAAATTTGCGAAAGTGTTTCTAACGTTGAGATATGCTCTGATAACAATTTAATAACATAATTTAAATCATTCAAAATTAAATAATTATATTTTTTAACGAAACCAATTTGTTTTAAAAGAGTTAAATATTGTTGTTCTTGATAAATATCACGTAACACAATTTTACTATCATCGTTAGTTTTATTTAACAAATCAATTGTTATTGTGCCGTAACGAAAGATTGGGCGTAAGATAATTTCCTTACCCTTAAAATCAAAATAACTTTCAATAATTAATGGTGTTTTTTCTAATGTGTTCAAAATTGTTTTATCAACATTAACAACATCACGAGGATAATCTAACAAAGCAACAATTTCTTTAATAACAGCACTAGTTTGATGAGTAGTGAAAGTAATTTGATTTTGATTAGTCACTGCCATTGTTTGATAAATTGGTCCTAACAAAAAGGCATTTTTTTCTCCTAATAGAAAAATTTGTTCATAATCAAATAAACTTCCTTGATTTGTCGTTAAAACTATGGGTGTTATTTTATTGTTAATAATTTGAATTAAATTATCATTTTGTTGAACTTTTAAACTGGGTTGATACTGATCAACACTGATTTTAATATTTGGATATTCATGATCATTAATAATTAATTTAATTGTTTCGTCCTGTAAAGTTATTAAAAATTGTTCTGTTTGATAAGCTGAAAAACCAAAACTTTTTGTAATTGACACACCATAAAAATCCATTTTCTGTGTTTGTAAAAAACTAAAAACATTAATAAATTCTCGCTGTAAAAACCGAATTACTTTTTCCGCAAATGGTGAAAAAACTACTTTTGCTGGATACAAAACAAATTTTTGTGAAATCTCATAACCTTTTAAATAATCTGGATCAAGGGGATTTTTTGCCAAAAAACCTAAAAAATGATAAATGTTTTTAATTTCAAAAAACTGGTCATCCTCATAACCCAATTTTAATTGCACAACAGCGGGTTTTTGAAATGTTGAATCAATAATTAAGCTACATTGACAATCAACAATATTTTCTTTAATTTCATAATTTTGTTTATTCTTATTAACAAATGTGGTTAATAAATGATCAGTTGCGGTAAATACTGATCGCCACTGTTGAATGTTTTCTTTTGATTCATAAAAAGCAAACAACAAAGTTGCAATAATATGCTGACAAATTTGATGCTGAAAATTATAGTCAATACAACTACAACTTTGACGAGTCAAAAATGTCATTTCAGCAACAATGGCAAAAACAACATTAACTTCATAATAATCACTATTATTTTTTGCTACAACTTGGCAACTAATAATTAATTCTTTTTCGTTATTTGAGGTTTGTTGTTCATCAATTTTTAATAATGTTACCTTCTTTGTCTGATACAATTGTTCAGCATTATTAAATGTTACTAATCTCGTTAAATTTCGAATAAAATCAAGATTAAAGCTTTCCATTTTTTATAGGCTCCTTTGATAAAAATAATACTATTTTTTAATTATAATACATTTTTAACAAACTGGAACGAACTAATTACTTTATTTTTAATTTATTATTAAAAAGAAAAATTTGCATTAATTTCTGATTAGTTAAAGTGAAAAAAATAAAAGATGACTTTTAATCTTTTTCAATAGAAAATTTAGCTGTAAGATAGTTTTCTGTTAACATTGTCTCATAATGTCCAAAGCCAATAAAACAATATAATTTTAACCCTAAATTTGATCACTTTGTATTAATTTTATTTTGTAAAAACAAATACTTAACAATGTCATTGTTTTGAATATCTTTTACTAACTTATTAGCCAAGGTCATTGTTTCAGGAATCGACCAATAAAAAACTTGCTCATCTGGTAAATATTTTGTTAATTTACCATAACCAGTGCCATCTTCATCTGCTAAAATAACTTGTTTAACTTTGTCAAATGTTAAATAACCAGCTTGAAAAGCAATAATTCGTAATTCACCACGTGTTAATAAAAAGTTAGTTCGTCCAATAACTGATAGTACTTGTTTAACGGTGTAAGTAATTCCTTTTAATAATGGGCCTTTTTGCTCAGAGTGCATCTTTAAAGTTTCATGTTCTAATTTATATTGTAAAATAATCAATAATTCTGTAACAATAAGCTGATGATGATTAATAAAATATGTTACTAAATCAGGGATTGTTGCATAATTTGGAAATAACTCAATAAAAACAGTCATACTAGTTACTTCATATAATAGTGATGTTATTAATAAATTATCATAATCTAAGTTAATTTCTTCATTAGTAAGTTTTTGGCTTAAACGTAAAATAAAATAATTAATAAGTTGATAACTATCTAAAAATAAAAATTGTTTTAATAAGTTTTTATTACGGTTTGTATTATTTTCATCAATTTGGTATCGTTCAATATTACGACCAATTTTAACATAGAAATCATTTACATAATTGTAAAATTGATATAATGATAAATCATAATCATGTAATAAATACGCCAAACCATTGTTTTGATATTTTTGATAGTATTCACGAATATGACTTTTAATGCGAGCACGGTTATCATATCATTTTCGCAAATTATTTAAAATCACTTTTTGTGATCGTTGTTCTAAGGTAATTGTGCAATTATAAGGTAACCCTTCGTTTGCTAACAATCCCTTTATTGATGTTAATTTTGGGTCATATAAATTTTTAATTCCAATTGTAATATCATACTTACTATCAATGTTGCTAATTAAATCATAAACTTCTAACCGACTTTTTAATTCCGTTTTTCGTAATCCCCGCCCAAGTTGTTGTAAATAGACTGTTTTAGAATTTGTTGGTCGTAATAAAATAATTGTGTTAATCTCTGGAACATCAATTCCTTCGTTAAACATATTAACAACACATAAATAATTAATACGTCCAATTTTAAATTCATGTAAAATCCTTGTTCGCTGCTCACGATTTTCAGAAGTTAGATAATCGGCACGAAGATGATTTGCTCGTAAAAATGTTGCAACTAATTTGGCATGTTCGGTTGTAACACAAAAGATTAAGGCGGTTGGTTTTGCATATAACCCTATATACTTGTCAATCATTTTTAATAATAAATCATTTCGTGCTGTTGTATTTAACTTTTTAAAAAGTTCATTATCGGCATTTAAATCAACACCAGTTAAATCAACGGTGTTATCATCAATACAATAATAATCAAATGGACATAATAAGCGTTGATTAATTGCATCTCATAGTCGTAATTCTGCTGCATATTCATCAGCAAAATATTTTTTAATTGATTTTCCATCTTCACGTTCTGGGGTTGCTGTTAACCCAAGAACTTGTTGTGGTTGAAAATAATTAAAAACCTGATCAAAAGTAGTAGCAGCAATATGATGGGCCTCATCAAAAATAATTACATCAAAGTGATCTCGTTTAAACTGCGATAATTTATTAGCCATCGTTTGAATTGTCGCAAATAAATGAGCATTATTTTCGCTAGTTTTCCCTTCATACATTACTTCCCCAAAAGTTTGATCCATTAAAACACCACGAAAAGTTTGCAATGCTTGATCTAAAATTTCCTTTTGATGAGCTAGAAACAATATTTTTACCAGTTGGCCACCCTTTGCTTGCAATTGATAAAAATAATCAAAAGCAGCGACTACAGTTTTACCAGTTCCGGTTGCCATAATTACTAAATGAGCATTTTTACCTAATTTTCGACGATATTGTAATTTTGCCACAATATCTTTTTGAAAATCATATAAGTATTTCCGAATTGTTAAAAATTCAGTTGGCGCATTATTGAACAGTGTTGCAATGCGTGCTGTTTGATTTTGATTAATGCGTTCTAATAAATGGTTCCGAGCAAATTCATCATTAAAATCAACTAAGACTTCATTTCATAATTGTTCAAATTCAGTAATAATTTCTGTAACTAAACTATGATTATTAATTGTTGTTAATTTAATATTCCATTCCCGTCCCGTTATCATTCCTTTATATGTTAAATTTGAAGAACCAATAATTGCTGTTGAAACCCCATTAAAACGTTTAAAAACTGAAGCTTTAATATGAATTCGTTCACTTCGTTTTTCTAAATTATCTTCAACTTTAATCTGAATATTGTCATAAGTTGTTACTAATCGTGCTAATTCTAATAAATTATTATATTCAGCTAAATCATCAAAAGTAGTAGTGATAATCCGAATTGGAATTTTATTTGCACAACAATGCTTAATTGATGCTTCAATTTTATTAATAATTGCTTTTGAAATAAAAGGAAAAACAAAACAAACCTCATCAGCAGTTTGCATTTCATGATTTAATTCAACTAATAGTTTTTGCTGATTTTGATTCGTAAACAATTTCTCTTTCATTTATTATCATCTCACTCCTGTTTTATTAATAAAATTATTACTCTTAAAATAAATTACTATACCATCATAATCCCAAATTGATTTAATCAAATTAAGCATTCTTTTAACCAAATAATATCTGTTTCAATTTTAGCAATAATATCATCAGTTACACGGTTAAAACTCCCTGAGAAATCAACTTGTGTTAATGTCATTCCTTTGTCATTTCAATTTTTAACTAAATAAGATTGAAATAAAAATGTTAAAACATTTTGTGCTACATCAATTGCAGGAATTGTCGGTGACTTTGAGGCTAAGACAAGTAAGTTCTTACAAATTTTGGGGGTTAAGAAATTTTTAATCACCCGTTCATGATGACCACCAACCAAAAATGTTCCTTCAAATAATTTATCATCAAAATTAATATAAGTTAGTGGATTAAAAAATTTGGTTAATACGCTTCGCGGTTGAATTGTAAATTCTGCAGTTAATTTGGCATCTGGCTGCACAGTAAAAATTGGTAACCGATAAAATTCCTCTTTATCAATTTTACCATTAACTTTATTAATTACATGATGCGTAATTGTTCCAAACGAAATTTTACCCATAGGATGTGATAAATTAAAAACAGTATCAATTTTAGTATTAGAATTAAAATTAATTAATCCACTTGGTGCTGGTTGAAAAGTTTGACTAATGTTTTTTAAAATTAATTGTGAACTAAAATAATGGGCTAAACCTAAATTATAAATTTCAACTAGATTAATTTTTTGCATAATTTTGTCATATAGTTTTAATAACCGCGTTCACTTAACCATGTAATAAGAAACAACAACAATTAAACTAATTCCCATTAATAACATTAAAAGTGGTAAAAAAATTAAGTAAATAGCAATACTTTTAACAACAATTAAAATACTAATAAAAATTCCCATTAATGTTAAAAATGGTCCTAAAAACAACATTCATCGTATTACTAATTGATGGCGTTTTGTTGGCGGTTGGAATGAAATATTATTTTGATAATATTCTTGTAGTTGCTTATTAATAATTTCTTTACTTACTATTTTTCAATTCATATTTTTATTTTCTTGACTCATATTAACTTCCTCTTCTATTTTGATGATTGTTAATATTACACTGTTTTTTCTTGTAAAGTAATTTTAAAAGTAAATTGATCAGTAATTAATTTGCTAGTCTCACTTGCAGTAATGGTAAAAGTTACAACTGTCTTTGGTTCTTGTTTTTTATCAACTGGCTGGTCATTACTAATTATAAAATCATGGTTAGTCGCTGTAATTAACAAGGTCTTATTAATAGCTGTCATTACTGCTGCAATAATTTCATCATTTTGATTTAAGTTCTCATAAAATGAATCAGGATCAGCAACAATTATAATGCTTGTTTCATCAATTTTCACTGAATTTAAACTTAATTTTGCTAACACAACTGTAAATTTAAAGGTGCCTTGAATTAAACTACTATTTTCTGTTGCTGTTACAGTAAATGTTACTGTTTGGCTTGGTTCTTGCTGTTTATTAACCATTTGATCATTTGTAACAATAAAATCTTTTGTTGTAATAGTAATCTGTAACTTATTATTAATTGTTCCAATAATTGCATCTAAAATCTCTTTATTATTATTTAATTGGCCATAAGTAAATTTTGGATTTGGGTTAACTGGTAAATTATTAATTTCAACTTCAGAAATATCCTTTCGGGCTGACAAAGTATTAGTAAAGGTAAATGAACCTTGAATTAAACTACTATTTATCGTTGCACTAACAGTAAAAGTTACAACTGTTCCTGGTACTTGTTTTTCACTGGGGTTTTGATCATAATTATTAGTAATCATAAAATCACTATTTGAAGCTGTAATTGACAAACGGTGATTAATTGCATCACGAACCGCTTCAATAATATTGGAATTAGTATTTAATTTTTGATAGGTTTCATCTTCTCGAGCGGGAGTTTTTAAATCAGGAACAATAACTGTCTTAATATCCTGTTTGTTAACATCAGTAACTTTAATTTCAACATTATATGTATTTCCTAATTTAAATCCTTCTTGCACTAAATTTTGTTGATCAAATTGAATTGATGGATTAGCTGGTGCTAAAGTAATAGTAATATAAACAATTTCATCACGATTAACAGTTACTGTTTGATCATTAGTAATATCCTTATTTTGATATAAAATCTGATATGTAGCAATTTTTCTTGCAGTGGGATCTTGGGTTAACCGATACCGAATTTGCATAAAAGTATGTAAATTAGCTAAAATTTCAACACCTGTTTGATTTGAATTAATTTGAAATGTTTGTAAAATATTTTTTTCTTGCTTTTGGGGTGGATTACAAGCAATTAAACTAAAACTGGGGGTTGCTGTAATACCTAAACTAGCTAAAATTAATAATAATTTTTTCATTGACCAACTTAGCTCCTTTATTTCCTATAATTTTCTTTTTTTCATAATTAATTATAAACAAAAAAAAGAATTTAAAAAGTCTTCAATTAAAAATTGATGGAAAAATTATCCACATTTAAAACCACTAAATCCTTTAATGTGATCCTCTATGTTAAATTTTAGATTTGTTATCTCTAATTTTACAATTTGTTCTTTAAATTAAACAACTTTAAACTCAATTGTCTGTAAAAATTCATCCTTCTTATCAGTATTTGTTTCTTTATCATTTGGTTTAAAGAAAAAACTATAAGCAAAACTATTGTAACTAAAGTTTACATCTAAATATGGATAATATCCATTTTCATGTTGCTTTCGAAATAATTGAAAAGCAAATGAACTATCTTGTTTTATTAACTTCACTTTATCTGAACTATTAAAAAATAGAAATTTTGTGTCACGAGTAATTTTTTTATCTAATTTATCATTAAATATTTTAAAAACTGCTCGAAACACTGGCACTAAATTTGCATATGAATTATTTTTTTCTGAGAAAGAATTAGTTGCTTTAACTAAATTATCAAAATCATTTTGGTTCATTTTAAAGACAAGTTTATCATTATATGTTTCAATTTGAAAATAATGTCATAAATTCATCGTTGTTTCAGCAAATTCATTTAATTTTTGATCAACAAAATCTTTTGCTGTTAAAACTTTAATTGAAGTTTTAAGTTTTTTAAATGAATGTTTATTATTAAAAGGTAAGTTTTCAATTGTTAAATTGCTTGGTTTAAAAGATTCAATATTTGCTTTAACATAATAGTCTTCTTGCGAACTTACTTGAAAATATTTTCGTTTATAAAATTTTAAAAAGTTTTCGGGGGTTAATTTTTCTGCATTATACCCTTCACCAGCCCATGATAAAACTGAATCTGACTTAGATACTGTTTTACTCAAACGAAATGTCTCAAAATAATAATTTCATGAAGGACTATTTTTAAATGAGATTTTTCTGGCATTTAATTCTTTTTCAATAATTGGTCAAATCGTATTACCAGAAAACATATCATTAAAATCGCGGTTCAAAGAATCAATAATTTCATACTTTTGCTTTTTCAAAAGTTCATCAATAAAACTTATAAAATAGTTTTCAAGATTTTTTTGAATCCCACTTAGTGCTTCAAGATCATTTGCAATAACAACTAATCCGTCGATTTTATCTGGTTGCTCAAGATCTTTAAATTTAATTTGATAAGAAATATTAAAATTAATTGTAATTCCCATAATGTTTAAATTATTAACTGTAATTAATTTTTCTAAATTATCAAAATTAATATGCTCTAAATTAAAACGAATATCATTAGTTTCCATTGATAACGGAAGTGTATTAAGATAAAAGTTAGAATATTCATTGCTAATTGCACGATTCAGGTTATCAAATTCAGTTTTAAAGGCAGTTACTAATTGATCCAGAAAACGCCATTCGCTAATTGCTTCACCAACTAAATCTTTCCCATTATTAGTCTTTACATCAGTAACTAAGTCTTTAAATTTTGCAACTTGATCGGGATAAATCATTAATATCAATTGTTGCTTTTTGATTTCAAAATGCCTTAAAGCGTTCTGATACTTTCTCCATAATTTTATTCATAATTTCAACATCGTTAGTAGTTTTTGATGAATCATCATCAGGAATATACTTTGGTCGATTATTACAACTAATAATTGTATTCACCGTTGGTGTTAATAAACTAACAGTTGTTAAAATTGTTAATAATTTTTTCATTTTTTAACCTCCAAATATGATAATATTTACTTTATTAATGTTATCCTAAAAAAAAAAAAAAAAAGGATAAACCCTTTTTTAACAACTTATTTGCAAAAATAACAAAAAAGTGCAAATTATTTTATTTTTTTAAATTTTATTAAAACGCCAGTGTTGATAATTTTGAACTCAAGCTGTATAAGCAAGTGAAGCTTGGGCTGAATTTCCAAAATAAAAACCTAAACTTCAATAATGATTTCCCCAAACACTAAAATTGGTTTCATTAAAAGTTACCTTAACAGAATATGAACGAAAGTCTTGTAAAGATAATAAATCAAGATCTGGTAATGTTTTAGCAATATCACTTTGTTTAAAATCTTCTAAAATTTTACTATAAAGCGGATTAAGCCTTATACTTTTTACACCCTTTCCATATTTTGCAATAATTTCATCCAGGACCCTTTGCTTCATATAAAATTCATTTGTTCCACTTCTTCTTAATTTAACATTATAGTATTTAATAAACGTAACAATAATATTACCAAAATTAGTCAATTTTGTATTTAAGCCAGTTTGTGATATCTTAATTTCAATCATTAATGGTTTATTATCATTAAACCCACTTGCTAATAATGGCAAGCCAGCTACAACTATTTTATTAAAATTAATACTAAAAGTTCCTAAAGTTAAATCTTTACTTGTATCCTGCAAAATTGACATTTTTGCTCGATAAAATTTAACAAAATTCTCCGCTGTTAACCCAGCAGGTTGTTGTCCCTGTCCCGATCAGGCTGCTGGTGTTTGGTTTTGCATTTCTGATCATGGACCATCATAATTAATACGATTACCTGAATTTATTGTCCCCTTTTTTAAATCCAAAATATCTTGATTAGAATCATACTTTACTACTGCCATTATTTCTTTTGTTGTATCATTTTTTTTGAACATATCATCTAAAAAAACTAACATATCCTTATTAATTAATGTTGCATCTCTTTCATAATAAACACTAAACATATCATATGTCTCTTTAAACGCTGGATTTTTATCAATAGCAACTTCAGGATTTTGATTAATGAAATCAATTAAAATTTTTCCCATTTTGTTAGTTAAATCAAGCATTAAAGTTTTAATCAAATTAGGATTATTTGTGATAACATATTTAATATTAAATCTTGATGGGTTAATTAATGTTTTAAATGTACCCGTATACCCAAAACTATAATTTACCACAACTGCTTTTAAATCCTTAATTGGTTCTGTTGTTAATTTTTGTAATGCTGTTAAATCAACATAGTTTACTTTTAAAATCGAAGGACTGGTTTTAAAAGTAAACGGCAATGAATCAACATAATAATTTGAATATTCATGAGCAATTTGACGATTAACACTATCAAAAATTATTTTAAAATTATTTTAAAAAAAATTATTTATTTTTTCACCAACAGGAGTTTCTAATTGCAATTCAACTTCCGGTTCCTTTGAACTAACTAAAGCAAATAATTGGTCTAATTCTGGGATTTGATAATCATTCATATCAAGAACAGCCTTTTCATTTGCATAATTTAAAAATGCTTCATGCGCTTCGTTCATAATTTTTAATAATACATCTAAATCTTTTCCAATATCGTTATCATCCGCGTCGGGGTCAACAGCCGGTTTTGACGAACAACTAACAATAGTTGTTACCCCTGTTGTTATTAAAAAGCAAGTACCTAATAAGGCTAATATCTTTTTCATTTTTATCGTTCTCCTTATTAATATATTTATTAGTTATTAAGTTTCTTAATGCTTTTTCTATATTATTAATTATAATAAAAAAAAAAAAAAAAACAATAAGTCCTAGATCAACATTATAGAAATTATTGTCTTTAATTTTGTATATTAAAAATGGATTGAAAGCATAATTAACGATGCCTTCAACCCCACTCTGATATCTTGCTAATATTTATAATTATGCAAGAAATATAAATTTAAAATTCTTTTTTGATATTTAATTCATCAAGTCTGATAATCATAAATCAAAATTTACATTACCATTTGTTTCATAAGCAATCTTATTATTATCTTTTGGCGTAACTTTAAATTGAACATTCATAAAACTAATTTTTACATCAGTTGCCTTTAAAATCTGAGTTAAATTTGGAACCATCTTATCACCATTTTTTTCAAGAATTGTTGTAAAATTCTCTCACTCATTATTACTATTTTTAAATTGCAACTTAACTGTTCCAGCAATCATTGTAATATTATTGTTGTCTATTTCAGTACTACTTAAACCTAAATTACGTAAGATCGCTGGTCCTGCAAAATCCATAATACTTGGTCCTAAATAAACATTAATGCCTGGGATTTTATCTGTTATAAAATCATTAATTCCTTGTCATTGTTTTGGTTGTAAAATGCTTTCCCCAACAGCATCAATTCCTTTTCCCTCATTTTTACCAAAAACATCCAAAATACTTGTCAATAATAGAGTTGGATTTAATTTAAAACAAAGAACTTTTAGAAGAACATTAGGTCCTTTATCACCAAGTAAATTTTGACTAATAACATAATCAAGGGGTATAGGTATTTTTCCTACTCATCCTGTGTCATATTTTACCTCACCAACAACCTTAAAGATATAATGATTATCTTCTTCAGTTGGTTTACTTTTATAATCTGATAGTAAATGAAAAACCAAACTATCAAAATTAGTTGCTGTATTTGTATAGAATCAATTAGCCTCACCAAATTCAGTTTTAATATTTTCTTTTACATTATTATTAACTGGTGAGAATAAGTATTGTATTAATGGTAAAACAGTATTATGAGTTGCTTCAATTTTTTGTTTTCCCTCTTTAATGTATCATTGTAATAACGCAATAAGATCTGGAGCAAAATTATGTAATAAGTCCTTAACAGTTCCTGCTCCAACAAAGGAAATATCATTATCCTCATCCTTAACAATTTGATACGTAAACGATGCATCTTTTGTTAAGAAATCGCCAAGTCCAAGAACTCCTAAAGAATCACTAATGTCTTTTAAGACAGCATTAAACTTAGAAACAAAATCTGAATTTGGATTATTTATTTCTGCCAAATTAATACTATTGATTAATTCTTCTGGTAGTTGAATTACACTAAGAAAACTATATAAATCAGCAAGGTTAATATCTAATCCTGGCATGATTGGTGGCAACGGAAATTTAATATTTTGTGTTGTTTCTCCCACACCATTAATTTTATTAATGGTACTTGCTAAAAATAGTAATTCATTTGTTGATCACTTAATTTTAACACTAAATAATTCACTATCTTTTTTTTGCAAACTAACAACTGCGCTACCATTATTTACAACTAATTGTCCTTTTGCCGATGGTTCTGCTAATTGTGTTTTAAAATCGGCAATGCTTTGTGCCAATACAGTATTACCATCCGAAATGTTTGGTTGCACAAATGTGGTATCATCTTTAACAACTAATTTATAACTTCCTAATGTCATTCGACTAGCTAATTCTGATGCTAATTTAATATTTGTTATTTGTGATGAAGAAGCAAAAAATGGTGTATCAGTGTATTGTTCTAATTCTTTTTTAATGTCATCAACTGACACTTTATTTTGGGGATGACTACAAGCAACAACTGAAACGGCACTTGTTCCCACTAACGATATTACTCCTAAAAGAGCTAATATTCTCTTCATATTTTTCCTCCTATTTTTAAAGTTTTAATCTAATTAAGTTTATTAATATATTTTAGTTTTTTCAAAATTTATTATGGCACTTTTTACCATTATTACTACTAAAATTTAGTGTATTATAAATTAATGGACATTAAATTTTATAGTTAAAAATATTCTTTGTTATCAAAAAGATAGCAAATACCCCATCTACCTCAATTAAGTTAAAAAACTCTTTTTTAGACAAAGGGAGTTAATATCTAGATTACTAGAAACAGATCCAAGAGTTGTTAACAATTAATTCCAAATTACTAATGTTCCTTTGAGGTAGTTTTATTTTACTCTTTTAATTTAACAAATTATTTGCTAAATTAAAATTATCTTGCAAATAATTTGCAAGATAATTTTAATCTCGAATAACTAATTCATGATGTAATTCCATCACTTTTTCTGGTCCTAATACTCGATCAGCAATTGCCAACGCAAAATTCATTGTTGACCCAACTGAAGCACCCGTAATAACATGACCATCGGTAATCGCTGCCATTTCATCATTGTAAATTGCTTTTTCCATCCCTTTTGTGCATCCTGGATAACTTGTAGCTTCTTTATTATCCAAAATTCCTAAATGTCCTAAAATTTGGGGTGCTGCACATACTGCCGCAATTGTTTTTTGATCACTATTTGCTTTTAATAATCAATCCTTTAACATTTCGCTTTTTGTTAAATTATCAACCCCAAGACGACCACCAGGTAACACAAACCCGTCATAATCTTCATATTTAACATCTTCAATTAATTTATCAGCTGTTATAGTAACATTATGAGCTGACACAACTTCTAATTTTTTCATAATACTAACTAATTCCAAAGTAATTCCGCCACGACGTAACACATCTGTTGTAATAATGGCTTCACCTTCTTCAAAACCAGTTGCTAAAAATAATGCAAATTTCATAATAACACCTCTTTTCTCTTGGTAATTATAATATAATTTTATATAATTGTTAAGAAAAAAGAGAAAGGTGTTACTATGGGAGTTTTTTCAAATTTAATTTATAAATTTCATCGTACAAAACATAAACGAAATAAGAAATATTATTTATTAAAAGATCGTAAAACATTAACAGTCAATAGCATTCCCCAAGACGTTAACATTCATATTATTAAGTCTTGACGTGATAAATTTACCAGTTTAATTCAACCAAAAGATATTACTATGAAAGATGGTTATTTACTACGAAATGTTCGAGGATTTAATAGTTTTGGGATTTTTTATCAACTTGATGTTATTTTTTGTAATAAAAACTTTGAAGTTATTTCAACAATTCAGAATTTTGGTTCACAAAAAATGAGTCATTATTTTTTCGAATGTTATTTTGTCTATTGCTTAGCGCCAGGAATGATTAAATTTTTAAATATTAAAACAAACGATATTTTACGAATTATTTAATTTATCAATAATATCGTTAAAACTAAGTTATAATATATCTATTGTTATGGTTAAGGAGGAAAAATTATGGCAAAATTAAAATATGCAACAATTAAAATTAATGTTACTTTTCAAAAAGTAATGATTTGAATTTCTGGATTGTGATTGTTTATCTTAGCAATTCTAAGCTCATTCCCAAATGTTAAAGTTGATACAAGACTTTTTGTTCACAACAACACTGGTGATAATGGCGCAATTATTCTAATTACCGCTTTCTTGTTTATTTGTGTTGCAACCTTTGTTCGTCACAAAATTGGTAAATTAATTGCTGGAATTGTTTTCATCGTTATTGCAATTGTCGGCATGATCGGGGCAATTATTACTTCAACAAAAGAAATTTCAACTTGAGTAATTGTTGTTGGTGAATTAATTGCTGTAATTGGGGCTTTAATTTGATTATTAGAAGGAATTGGTGCAATTCGGGTTAATAAGACAAATGCCACAAATAATACAGTTACTACTAAACAGTAGTTAATAAAAAACAATAAAAAAAAGTTTAACCACACACGTGGTTAAACTTTTTTTATATTAGATTAACTAAATTCCTCTTCTTGGTCCTCTTCTGCTTCAATTGAAGTTGCATAAAATTTTCCGAGTGGCTGATTTTTATTATGGCGATCTTCTCTTTTGCCTTTAATTTTTCGTAACTGTTCTTCAATTTTATGTAAAGCTTGGTCAATTGCCTTATAAAAATCACTATTATGAACTTCTGCTTTTAAAAAATTGTTTTTCCCTCTAATATCAATTGAAGTATTAATTACAACATTGTTTTCTTTAGTAAACTCAACGTCAACATGAACAAGATCATTTTCATTAACTTGTTGATATTTCAATAATTTATTAAAAGTATCTACTAAATGCTGATGCATTGCATCAGTAATAATAATGTTTTTGCTACGAATTTTGTATTCCATTATATTCGCCTCGTTTCTATATTTTTATTATAACAAAACTACAAATAATTCACAGGTTAAAGCAGCAAAACAAATAAAAATTAATAAAAATTTTTAACCTTCATCATCTAATAAGAAAAAATCAATATATTCAGTTGTCACTTCTTCTAATGTTATCTTTTCAACTAAAACCTTACTTGCATTAATTTGAGCAAGATTTTCATTATATTGTTTAACTAATCCAACCAAAGGAACATTAACTTCTTTTAATAACTCTTGTAACTCTAACATTTCTTTTGTTGAATAACGTTGTGGCTCTTTAATTTTTAAATATAAATTCTTAGCATTTACTTCAGCGGGATTAACAACACTGACATATTTTTCTTTTAAATTATATTGACGAACAATTGTATTAATTCGAAATTCAAAACGAGTTAAAATTCCTTCGACATATTTTTCCAATAAAGCATGTTGAATTAGATTCTCAAATTCATTGCGACTTTTAATCTTACTATGACTATGTTTTGATTTTCCTAGTAAATGTTGAACTGACTGTTTCTTTTGATTCGCAAGGTCATATAAGTTATTCACTTCTTGATCAAGTCTAGTTTTTAACTTCTTTAAAATATCTAAATTTTCAAGTGTAAATTTTAGTAAAAAATCGGTATTATCCACAATTAATTTATCATCCATTTTATATACTCCTTAAAATTACTCGCACTTTTACTGTTATATAATTATACTCTAAAATTGCTCATAAAACAAGGGGAAAAAACTGCCATTTTTAAAGGTTTTTATTATAATAAAAATTAATCACTGTTTTTAATAATTTTTACTTTTTTAATGCACTAATTAAAGCACTAAAAGCAACTGGTGGTGTTTTTGCTAATTGACGTTTATGTTCAGAACCTTGGTGCAATTGTTGAATTCGTTTTGCGACAGTTACTGGCACTGATTTTCCTTGCAAATAAGCATCTAACTGGTGATAACTAACCCCTAACTCTTCCTCATCTGTTTGCGCGGTTCATAATCCTGCTGTTGGCGGACGCATAATGATTTCAACTGGAACCCCTAATAAATGAGCTGCTTGTTGGACTTCACCTTTTAACAAATGAATAATTGGCACTAAGTCAACCCCGCCATCACCATATTTCGTAAAATAACCAACATGTCATTCATCGGCATTATCAGTTCCTAGCACTAAGTAGTTACAGCTTTGTGCTAAAGCATATAACGTTGTCATTCGTAAACGTGGTTTAATATTACTTAATGCTAATTGGTGTTGAGGTAATGATAAAGTTGCCACTAATTGATCATATGTTAATGATAAATCAACAATTTGATGTTTTAATTGATGCGTATTAATTAATAAATTTGCACATTCTTGATCAAACTGGTCAGAATGACAAGGCATAACAACGGTTAAATGCTGCTCAGGAAAAGCTTTTTGAGCTAATAACCCAACTACAGCAGAATCAATTCCACCCGATAGCCCAACAACAACCCCATTGCAATGTGCTTTGGTTACTTCTGTTCTAATTCAATCAATTAAATATGTTAAATATTGGTTTAAATCCTTCATTCTTATCCATCCCATTCTAATTCGTAATCAAAAATTCGAACAACATCACCTGGTTGTGCTCCTTTTGCTCGTAACATTTCAAAAACTTTTAAATCTTGTAATTTTTTATTGAATAATAATAAATTATCATATGTTGTAATTGGGGTTTTTTGATATGCCTTTTGAACCGCCGTTCCGGTTACTTTTCAAACACCATTACCAAGATTATCAACAACTATTTCTGTTTCAAACGGTTCACTATAAGTATATACCTTATAGTCATCCTGTTCTGGTGTTGGATCATCTAATTGTCATAAAGCCTTATCTTCATTAATCGTTGCTAAAGTAGCCCCAATTTGATTTATTAGCAATGTTAAATTATGATTTTTTAAACCACTAATCTCAATAATTTCAGCAGTTGGCATCTGTTCTTTAAACTTTACTAAATTTAGTGCCGAAGTTTCAAGGTCCATTTTATTTGCCACAATAATTTCTTTTCGTAATTCTAATTTATAATTATAATCTTTTAATTCGGTCTTAATGTTTAAATAATTTTGATAAACATCTTCTGTGCCATAGTTTCCGGACATATCTAACACATGAACAATTAATTTACAACGCTCAATATGCCGTAAAAAATCATGACCTAATCCCTTTCCAACAGCAGCCCCCGCAATTAATCCTGGTAAGTCTGCAACAACAAAACTATAATTATTTTGGTCACGAACCACGCCCAATTGAGGTGTTAAAGTTGTAAAGGGATAATCAGCAATTTGTGGTTTAGCTTTTGAAATTTTAGCTAATAATGTTGATTTCCCAGCATTTGGTAATCCAACAAGTCCAACATCAGCCAAAACTTTTAATTCACAACGAATTTCTAATGTTTCACCTAAATCACCCGCTTCAAAAATGGTTGGCGCCTTATTTTTTGCATTTGCAAAACGAGCATTTCCACGACCACCTTGCCCCCCTTTTGCAAGAACAATTTCTTGCTGATGAGTAACAATATCACCAATAACTTCATTTGTTATATTATTATATATTAATGTTCCTAATGGTACCTTGATATATTTATTAATAGCATTTTTCCCATGCATATTTTTAATTGTCCCGTTTTCACCATCAAGAGCTTTAATTTCTCGTTGATACTTTAAATCCAATAAGGTGTTCATCCCTTCTTCACCAACAAAGATAATGCTTCCACCATTGCCTCCATCGCCACCCGATGGTCCCCCTTTTGGAACATATAATTCACGATGAAAAGCAACCGCTCCATCACCGCCTTTACCTGCAAATAATTTAATTGTTGCAACATCAATAAATTTCATCGTTTATCCTTTTCTAAATCCATTATTATCATTATACTAAAAGAAAACGAACAATTTGTTCGTTTTTTGATATTTTTGTTTTTTATGCTCAACTTGGACTAAAATAATTATATCATTTTGTTAAAGATTAACAAAATCTAGTAAAGAATTAACCTTAAACGGACATCACCCCGTTCGCCACCAACATAACCCGCATGTCCAACACGATGAACAATTACTTTTTGTTTTGGTTTTGATAAACTTGGCAAATAAACAACAATGGTTTTTTGTTCTTCATGGCGGCCAAAACCACCACAAGCCGTACAAAAACACTCAAAACCATTTTCAAGATAGAATCCTACACCGTCACAAATTTTACAATTTTCTTCAACTAATAAAGTAACATTAGCTTTCCCTAAACTAATGACATCAGCTGCCTTTAAAATAACTTTTCCAACTAACAATGGTCCTTTTTTTGGTTTTTTAAAACGTTTTTTTAATCAAGCTTTATCATTAAAATCAAAAAAATAATCATGTTTTACATTACCAAAAGAAGGAACAAACAAACTGTCATCATATTCTTGTTTTGATTTAGGATTTGATAAAATTTCATATGCTTCAGTAATTTCACGAAACTTGTTTTCAGCATTTTTTTCTTTCGAAATATCCGGATGATATTTTTTTGCTAAACGACGAAAATTTTCTTTTATTTCTTCAACACCAGCATTTGATGATATTTCTAATATCTTATAGTAATTCTTATTCATTATTTTCCCCTTATAAAAATAGCCTATTAATAAAGTCATTATTAAATATAATTTTTGCAAGTAAAAAATCATTACTGTGATCATATCTAGTTAAATCTCAAATAGTTTTTAAGTTTTGACATTTTATATTATATCAAAAAAACTCTAATAATTTAATAATTATTAGCTAGAAAAACCTGAAATTAATGAATAAAGTAAAAAATACAAAATCCAACAACCCCCGACCCTAAAATTACTCATAACGGATTAACTTTTTTATACTTTAAAAAAATAAAGACAGCTAAACTAAAATCAACAACAAAATAAACACTTACCTTAACAATTTCAATTCAATTACCTGCAATAAAACTATATGGTCCTGCCTTCCCCGTTCCTCCATATAAATTAAAATTAGCAATTGAAAAAATTAAATCAATAATTAAATAAAGTAAAATAGCAATGACAGCCGGTTTTAATAATTTTGCAACATACCGAAATTGTTTACTTTCCATCGCAATATGCTTATCAACACTAACCATAATAATTGTTGCTGGTAACGTAATAACAACATAAGAAATAATCATTACTAATAATGATAACCCAATGTTTTGTTTTGATACTAAAATTGATAAATAAGCTGTTAAGTGCGTAGACACTGGCCCTGGGGTTACCGATGAAAAAATTAATCCTCAATTTCAATCTTGAACAGTAACTAATTCATTTGCAATTGTTGGGGTTAAAATTAAAGTAAATAATGAATTAAAAATAACATAAAAAACTTGACCACCACCAAAAGTGGTAATTCCTACTAAGAAGCAAATAACAATATAAAGAATAATATTTAATACCATTATTTTTGTTCTCCTTTTTTCTTATTTTTACAACTGTAAATAATTAAACTAATAACCAACATCACAATAACAACAATTGCCGGAATATTATAAGGAGCTGGAACTGCAACTAAAAAAATAACTCAAAAAATCATAATCGGTAAAGAAACAAATAATGTAATTTCCTTCATCGAAGAATGAAACATTTTAACAATCAAAACAAAAATTAAAGCTAAAATTACTGGCATAATGGCTAATGATATGTATGCTAAATATAATTCGGGAAGTGCATTTTGCAAAATAACAGTCAAAGCACCAACTAATAACATTAATGGAAAATTAGCAAATAAAGAAGCTGCTAATGCTCCCCATCATCCAAAAAGTTGATAACCAATCACAGCAGGAACTTGAATTGTCGCTGGTCCTGGTAAAGCATTTGATAAAATAACAATTTTATCAAAATATTCGGCACTAATTCACCCTTTCTTTTCCACAATTTCGGAAAAAATAATTGGCAACATCGCATTACCACCACCAAAACCAATAAAAGCAATCTTAATAAACATCAAAACAATTGTTCAAAATAAATGTGGTTGTAAAATGTTTAACTTTTGATAGTTAACTTTATTATTATCTTGCAATGTTTTAATTTGTGTTTTAACTTCACTTTTATTAGCTTTGGTCGTACTCTTCCTTAAACTTGTTATTGTCATAAGGTTTAAGTTAATTATTGTTTTTATTTCTAAAATTTGTTCAGTAAAAAAATGATTTGCATTTAAATAATAGTGACGGACTTCTTCTTGATATTCTTTTTTAAGGTTTTTGCTTTTTCTTCGTCATCCTTGCTCTTTTCCAACTGCTAACTTTGTTTTTTCGAAAACATAACAATCTTTTCGCATTTGTTCATTAGTTTTTATTTGATGGCGTTTTGTTTGAACCATTTCTGCAAATGATTGTAAATCTGATGGAATTTTCATACGGGGGCCTCCTATTTTAAATAATGACTATTTTGTAAATCAAGGATAATCTGGTGACAAACATCCTCAAATTGTGAATAGTGAAATGGATATCAATGAACATTTGTTAATTGATGTTTAAATCATGTGATTTGTTTTTTTGCATAAATTTTATTAGCTTTTACCATTGCCGCTAACGTTGCTTCATATGTAATTTCTCCTTTTAAATACTGGACAATTTCTGGACAACCAATAATCTTCATGCTTTGTTTAGTTATATCATAGTTACAATATTCATATGCTGCTTTAACCTCATCAAATAATCCTCGTTCCGTTAAACTTAAAACACGATCAGCAATATGTTGATAAAGTTCTGCTTTATCTGGTAATAATCCAATAATATATGGCTCAACATACCAGTCATGATGCGCTTGGTCATTCCTTGATTTTAAAGTTCCGGTTTGAAAGTAATATTCTAACGCTCGTCAAACTCGTTTACGATTATTGGGATGAATTTTAGTACTTTCTTGCGGATCAATTGCTGCTAATCTTTCCCATAAGACTTGGTTTGAGTCCTGTTCATATTCTTTTGCTTTTGCTAAATCACGCCCTTGGTTAGCAAACTGGTAATTTTTTAATAAAGCATTAATATATAATCCACTCCCACCAACAACAATTGGTAGTTTATTGCTTGCTCAAAGTTGCTCTAAAACAACTCGTCCTTGTTCTTGATAAGTATTAATGGAATAACTATCATTTAAATCAATTATTGATAATAAATGATGCGGAATTCCCGCTTGCTCAGCAGGAGTTATTTTATTGGTTGCAAGATTCAACCCATTAAAAATTTGTGTTGCATCAGCATTAACACATTCTCCCATAAATTGTTGGGCAACCTTAATTGATAAATCGGTTTTACCACTTGCAGTTGGTCCAACAATTAAAATGACTTTTTTTTCACCAATTAAACCTCCCTAATCTCATTATAAATATAACTAATTTTTACTGAATAATCTACTTTTTTAAATGAAAAAACTAACAACAAGTGTTAGTTTTGATTTGGTTTTAAAATAACTCTGAACCGCTTTAAGTGCTTGGGTGTAGAGTTATTGATTTATATAGCGGTTAATAACCCCAAACACACCTTAACGTTATAATAAACGTAGAAAACTGTCCTTGCGGACAATTATATTTTATCATATCTTTTATCGGTTTTAACCAAAACGTCCTGTAATATAATCTTCTGTTTTTGTTTCTTGCGGATGGGAAAATAATAAGGCGGTTTTATTATATTCAATTAACTGTCCCATTCAAAAAAATGCAGTATAATCAGAAATTCGCGCAGCTTGTTGTAATGAATGAGTTACAATAATAATTGTAAAATTCTTTTTTAAATCAGAAATTAACTCTTCAATTTTGGCTGTTGCAATTGGGTCTAATGCACTCGTTGGTTCATCCATTAATAAAATTTCTGGTTTTAACGCAATAGCACGAGCAATACACAATCGTTGTTGTTGCCCCCCTGATAAACTCAATGCTGAATCACGTAAGTTATCTTTAACTTCATCTCATAACGCTGCTTGTCGTAGTGATGCTTCAACAGTTTGGTCAAGAATTCTTTTATCAAAAATTCCTAAACTTTTTAACCCAAAAGCAATATTTTCATAAATTGACTTTGGAAAAGGATTTGGTTTTTGAAACACCATGCCAATTTTAGTCCGTAATGAAATAATATTTTGGCGATACTGATAAATGTTTTTATTATTATACATAACTGCCCCACTCATTTTTGTCCCTTCAATTAGATCATTCATCCGGTTAATTGCCCGTAGTAATGTTGATTTTCCACAGCCTGAAGGACCAATTAAAGCAGTAACCTTGTTTTTTAAAATATTTAAATTAATATCAAATAATGCTTGTTTTGCTCCAAAATTATAGTAAAAATTAAATTTTTCAATTCCCAAAATTACATTTTTTGGCAAAGCAGTTGGTGTTTTTAATAACTCATGTTGATGCTGATTTATTAAACGACGAAAAAACTTTTTAAATCACTGCTTAATTTTATTGTTAAAAGTTTGTGTTGTTTTTTTCATCATATTTTATCCCATTTCCTCTTCTAAGTTCTCAATCTTATGTTCTAAAGCAGTAATTGATAGTTGATAATTATCCTGTTTTTTCTGGTGATTAATACTTTCAATTTCTTTTTTTAATTTTGTTAACTTTGTCTGATACATTATTAATAATTGCTCATTGTAATTTCTTATTTTTGCTGTAATTTTTGCAGTTTTATTTGAACTATGCGCTGATTTTTGCAGTTGTTTTTTTCATGCATTTTTTCGTCCTAACAAAGAACCACAATAGCATTTAATAAAAGTACTAATCACTGTTCATCATTTCGGTTGACGATTGTTTTCAAACGATCCAATAATTTTAACAAAAATATTTAACGCTAAAACAAATAGAATAATAATAAAAGACAAATGATGAATCATATGATTTGTTAATTCGGTTAATGAAACTTGCAAATAATTTGAAAGAACTAGTAACAATCCTGGTTCATTAACTAATTGAAAAACTTTTACCGTTAATGTTGTTCCAATATCATTAAAACCAGTTGGAATAAAAGGAGAGGAAGTCAAAATAATAAGAACCGGTGCGGTTTCGGTAATAATTTTACTAATTGCAAAAATTACTCCTGTTACAATTCCCCCTTTCGCATTTGGCAAAGCAACTTTACAAACCATTCCAATTTTACTTGTTCCCAACGCCAAAGCAGCATCACGATATTCTTGAGGTACATTTCGCAGCGCATCTTCAACTACCCGAATAATAATTGGTAAAGTCATTACAAAAAACATTAATCCTGCTGACCAAAAATTATGTCCCAATTGTAACCCAACAACAAGAACAACATAACCAAAAATAGCAAAAACAATTGATGGTGTTGCAACTAAAGCATCAGTTGAAAACTGAATTAAAGTTACTAAGCGGCTATTTTTTCGAGCATATTCACTTAAATAAATTGCCGTAATAATTCCAATTGGAATTGATAAAAACGTTCCGGTAAAAATTAACATAAAAGTTGAAATAATTAACGGGGGTAATTCATAATACCCAATAAAAGCACTTGCATCAAACTGTGATAAATAAGCAACTGCGGCAAACCCATTGCTAATAATATTTAATATAATCCAAGCACTAAAACTAAGAGTTAATAAGCAAGTTAATATCATTCAAAAGATTCGCCAAGAATTCATTGTTTTATTATAATAATTAGTTGTTATTTTTTTATTAATTAAAGCACGAAAACTTTCTTGTGACAACTCTGATGAATAATTTGCTTCTGTTAACATAGTGGTTAAAGGCTGATGATGTTTTCGCTTTAACCCAGGAATTAAATGTTTTCCACGTTCTTTTTGTCGTTGAATTTTATAAGTGGTTAAAATAATAAGATTTAAAATTGAAACCATTATTAATAAAACTAACCCTAAAGCAAATAAGGCCGAACGATGTAAACTAGCAACATGTTCAGGTAGTTCAATTCCAATTTGGGTTGCCAATGTCGCAATTGGACTAAATAAAAACTTTCAAAACCCCTCGTTTAAATTAGGGATTTGAGCGGCCATTCCAGTTAATAAAATCATCGCCGTCACTTCCCCAATAACACGACACATTCCAAAAATAACAGCACCAATAATTTTTGTTTTTGCTGCCTTTTTCACTACTTTAAAAGCAGTATATGTTCGTGACGCACCCATTGCTAAAGCAGCAAAACGATATGATTTAGGAACACTTAAAAAAGCATTTGCGGATAATGCAAAAATTGTTGGTAAAGCTAAGAAGGCTAAAATAACACCCGCTGTTAATAAGTTTGTTGGTCCACTAGCACCCATCCGCACAAATAACATTCCAATTGTCTCACGACCAAACACCGCAAATAAAACCGGAGGAATTCCCGCTAATAATTCAATAATAAAAATAATAAAAGCTCTCAGTCGCGGGGATAAAAATTCTGTCACAAAAAGAGCGGTTAAAATTGCTAACGGAGCAGCAATAATAATCGCTAATGTTAAAACTAAAATCGTACCAATAATAAACGCTAAAGCACCAAACTGGTATTCTCCCGTTTCATTATTAATAACTCATTTAGTTCCTGTTAAAAACTTTCAAAATCCTTGGTAACGCAAAGCGGGAATCGAACTAGCAACAATGAAATAAATAATCAAAAGGACGGCAATAATCCCACACAATGAAAATAAAGTAATGATTACTTTTGCAAGACGATCAGTAATTTGTTTGCGTTTAAAGACGTTACTATTAATTTGATGCATAAATTAATCTAATGTTGATAAATCAGAAAAAGGATTTGTGCCATATCATTCTCAAACTGGGATTAATTCATCAGCCTGAATCGCTTGTTGACCTTTTTCTTTATCTTTTAAGAACGTCAGAAAATCTTTGACTAATGATAAATTTTTATTATCCTTTAAACGAAATGTTAACTCAAAATAACGTTTTAAATCATAATCTGTTTCTAAAGTTGCTGGTGATGCTACAATGCCTTTATATCTTAAAATACTCAAATTTGCTTCATCTACCAATTTTTTAGCACCATATGAAACATATCCAATTGCTCCTTGAATATTTTTTACTTCTTGAATTGCCGCAGCAGTATTGTTTACTGTTCTTAACGATGAACTAAATTCTTTAATTTTTAGCTTTCCTTGAAAAACATCACGTGTTCCAGAATTTTGTTCACGATTAATTGGAATAACCTTTTTTGAAGATTGGCATCCTAACAAATCACCTCATTGTTTTGTTGCCCCTTCATAAATTTGTTGTAAAATATCAACCTTACCATTAACAATGTCTAAGTCTGAAGGTGCTAAAATACAATCTGATGGTAAATTAGCAATTATCAAAATACCATCAATAGCAAATTTTAAACCAGCATACGGAACTTTTGTAAACTCTGTTTTTAAAGCCCGCGAAGTAAAACCAAAAACTAAGGTATTATCTTTAATCCCTGTTTCTCCACCACTAGAGCCACTACTATTGTAAGCAACCCTAATATCATGTTCTGAATTAAATTTTTTTAAAACAGAATTCATTAACGGTTGCACCGAAGTTGATCCACCAAACAAATAAGTTGGTTTTTTTTGACAACTAATAACACTAACCACACTGCTGCTAGTTAACGTTATTGCTGTTAATAATCCTAAAATTTTCTTCAAATCATTATCCTCCAAATGATTCTGGTAATTTAATTAGTATTACCTAGTCTTAAACGGTCAAAATGTAAACTTTAAAACTGTTTACAAGATAATTTTTATTTAAAACTAACAGAAATGCAAGGAAATCAAATCTTTATCAAATTTGTTCCCATCTCAAAATACCTTATTGCAAGAAATTTGCAAAAAATAAAAACATTGGAAATAAATCCAATGCTTTAATATTATATTGGTTTTAATCGTAATATATATTAATATTTCCATCAACATATACTGCAGCAATCCCTTCTGTTGATGTTCAAGAAGCCCACACTTCTAAGGCAACAGCAATGGTTAAAATTAGGTCATCATTACTATTTTTCTCTCACGCGTATAATACATAACCATTCGCATGATGACGCGCTAAATCTAATTCAATTGTATCGCTTCAGTTATTATTTCCATAGTCCTTAACTCCCTGAGCATCTAAAAGTATTTGTCGCCCAGTTTTAGAAATAATATAGCTACCTTGTTTTTCATAAAAACAACTCTCAAAAAATCCAAGATGATCCATACCCGCTTGATAACTAGCATGACCTTTATCTCCTCAACTAGGAACATGATGCTCAGTATATGTATTTCCATAATCGGCATTAGCAACATTTTTAATTTGTTCTGGTTTTAATTTTCCTAAATTAAGGGTAAACGATGTTGATTCCAATCTTGTTGTTCCTCAATCACCAGCAGTTACCAGTATTTTTAGGGGTAGTTCACTTGGCACTGGTACTACTTTTACCTTTCAATCATAAACATTATCTTGTTTTGCTATATTAAGTTCAGTTTTTGCATGTTCTAAAGTGGTATTAGCAATAACAGCAGGCATTCCAGCACCAACAATTGTCATTGCACCTAATAAACTTATTAATTTTTTCATAGTATTTTCCTTCTTTCTCTTTAATTATTTCATGATATTTTTAAAAAAAACTAAAATATTGAAAAATCACATCCTTTCTTAAACCAAGAAAGTCATTTTTTTCATAAGAAAACAATTCAACACATTATTTTTTGTCATATATTTTTATTAACCTTATAATATATTAAATCCATAACAACCACACTTTCTGATGATAATGAGTTTGATATAGTTGTATTTAATATAAAAAAGAGTCTCAACCATAAACTCTCAAAAATCAACAATAAAAGATGTAAATTAATGAAAGTATAGTTATACAGGTATATTCAAAATTAGAAATATACTTTCATCTCAAATTTGTGCTTTTATTATAACACTATTATTTAAAAATACCACAAATATATAAAAAAAATACGAGAATGTTATGATGAAAATAATTGTCAATTAAAAAAGAGAAGATAATGATAATGTCAATTAAAATTGACAGAAAAAAGAGATATTTTCATTTTGAAACTCCATTCGTTATTCAAATGGAGTTTTTCTTTGTTTAACTATACTTCTGACAAAATTATAGAAATCAACATAATTTGAAACAATGTTCATAATATTACTAAAATTAAGACTGTTTCGTTTACATAAGAAAAAACATTCATTTTTAAACGAACTGAATCAAATTTCACAGGCACCATTATCTGGTGAATTACCACGACGAGACATCGAAATAATAATTCCCATTTCTTCACACAATTCTTTTTATTGCGGCGATGTATATGCATAACCTTGATCTGAATGAATAATTAATTTTTTGGGTCGTCTTGCATGATTTCAAGCTGATACTAAATTCTTAAGACTCAAATTAGCATCAGCATGATTTGATAATTTTCAATCTATTATTTCACCATTAAAAGAACATCCTTTCAATAAAATTATATAACAGAAAATGCTTGTCTCTTTTTTCTGTCAATTTTATTTTAGATGTTCATAATTCTCTTTTTTAATTATGTTTTAGTTATATTGTAAAAATTATGAAGAACTGTCTAAACCTAATAAGTTAGAAATAACAAAGTTTCCAATCAGATAGCTTGAAATTGTTCCATAAATATCAGCAACAATTAATTTAACACCAATTGTTTGTTCAATTGGTAAAATTGGTAAGTTTTCAAAAATATTGGCATTACTTTCAACAATTGGATGACCATCAACAAAGTGTTTCGTTCATTTGTTTGGATCTCATGTGGTAAAAGCAAAAGTAATCCCCGCAATATCTGGACTAACAATATATTGACTATCATTTTCATTTCAAATTGCTCTTAGTTTAACATTATATTCATTGTTAACTTCTTTTAAAAAGGTATTAAGTAAAATATGATAAAAAATTCCTTGATCAAATTTAGTTTTTTCATTATAACGAATACTCTTTGGATTTAATGACCATGCATGCGCATCTTTAAATCAATCATTTGGGTTATTACTACGAACTTGGTCAACATATAATCAGCGTTTCTTATCAATTAAAGCTTCATTTCAAGGACTACCATCAAAATAACTCGTTAATTGTGATAAATCAATAACACTTTGATTTTTACTTTTTTGATCTAAATATCAATTATACTTTTCCACAACTGTCGGTCACGGTTGACTAATCATATCTCGTGAAGATAATAAACTTTTTTGCATATATTCTAAAGTATCTTTTTTGATTGCTACATTATTATTCATCTTTTGTTGCATTGTTAAATATTGATGCGTCTGATTAAATAAATCATTCGAATTTAACTTTACTGTCATAATATTTTTAACTGGTTTAAAGTTGGGATTTGACCATTCATCAAGATTATAATCAAATAATGACTTAATTTTTGCATCTTTTTTGTTACTTAAAACAGCATCATTAATTGCTTTCTTTGTATTTTCTGAAATTTTATTATTTGAAATATAAGGTAAGTCAAGAACTGGACTGCAACCAGCAACTCATGTTACTGGAGTAGCTAAAATGCTAATTGCAGTAAAAATACTTAACAATTTTTTCATTCCTATTATCTCCTTTACCAAAAATATTACTTTTGGCATTGTATAATTAATGCTATATTATTTCTTTCACAAATACAAGATTAATTTATCTTTTTTCTCAAATTGGATGTGCTTCAGCAACTTTCATCATAGTTGCTTTAATAATTTTATCACTTTTAATGTTAACTGGTTTTTGGAATTCTTTTTTGTTATCTGTTTTTGTAACTCCTTGTACCGCTGCTTTTCAATCATTTAGTGACCCACGACGAGCTTTTGCATTTTTTCAATGCATTGCAAAACAATTATTAACCTCTATTTTGCCACCTTTTTCTAGTGGCAATAGTGGTTCAATAACTCAACCAAACTCGGTTTCTTTGTTTAATTCACCAAGTTTAATAAATGCTCCGGCAATATCACGGCGAAATAATAAATTATTACGCCCCCCACCACGAGCAGTGTTATCTCAAATTGCTCGAATTTCTGGTTCTGATAATTTTATCGAATGTTGTTTTCCCATAAATAGTCCCCTTTAAATTAGTATTTTTTAATCAACATAGTAATTATACACTAATTTATAAGATTTTAAAACCCCTAACTGAATAGTAAACCATTATTATATTACATTCAATTTTATTTAGTTTTATTATTAAATTTACTTAATAATAAATTTTCATACCACACTTCAGAAAAACTCTTCTTTAAACAACTTTAAATTCAATTGTCTGTAAAAATTCATCCTTTTTATCAGTATTTGTTTCTTTATCATTTGGTTTAAAGAAAAAACTATAAGCAAAACTATTGTAACTAAAGTTTACATCTAAATATGTATAATATCCATTTTCATTTTGTTTTCGAAATAATTGAAAAGCAAATGAACTATCTTGTTTTATTAACTTTACTTTATCTGAAGTCTTACCAAATGAAATATTGATATAACGAGAAATTTTTGCATCTAATTTATCATTAAATATTTTAAAAATTGTTCGAAACACTGGCGCTAAATTTGCATATGAATTATTTTTTTCTGAAAAAGAATTAGTTGCTTTAACTAAATTATCAAAATCATTTTGGTTCATTTTAAAGACGAGTTTATCATTATATGTTTCAATTTGAAAATAATGTCATAAATTCATGGTTGTTTCAGCAAACTCATTTAATTTTTGATCAACAAAATCTTTTGCTGTTAAAACTTTAATTGAAGTTTTAAGTTTTTTAGATGAATTTTTATTATTAAAAGGTAAGTTTTCGATTGTTAAACTATATGGAGTAAAAGATGTGATATTTGCTTTAACATAATAGTCTTCTTGCGAACTTACTGTAAAATATTTTCGTTTATAAAATTCTAAAAATTTCTCTGGAATTAACTTCTCTTTATTATATCCTTCGCCAGCCCATGATAAAACTGAATCATATTTATATACTGTTTTACCAGTAGTAAATGTAGAATAAAAAGAATTTCATGAAGGACTATTTTTAAATGCAATCTTTCTTGCGTTTAATTCAGTCATAATTATTGGTCAAATAGTATTACTATTATTAAGATCATTAAAATTACGATTTACGGTATCAATAATTTCATACTTTTGCTTTTTTAAAAGTTCATCAATAAAACTTATAAAATAGTTTTCAAGATTTTTTTGAATCCCACTTAGTGCTTCAAGATCATTTGCAATAACAACTAATCCATCGATTTTATCAGGTTGTTCAAAATCTTTAAATTTAACTTGATATTTAATATTGAAATTAATAGTAATTCCCATAATACTATTACTATCAACTGTAATTAGTTTTGCCAAATTATCAAAATTAATATACTGTAAAGTAAAAGAAATATCGTTGGGTTCAATTGACAATGGCGTTGTATTAAGATAATAATTTGAATACTCATTAGCAATTTCACGATTTAAATTATTAAACTCTGTTTGAAATGCCGTAAGCAATTGATCAAGAAAACGCCACTGACGAATTGCTTCACCAGTTAAAACAGTACCATCATTAGTTTTTAAATTAGTAACTAATTCCTGAAATTTTGTGACTTGATCAGGATAATCGTTAATATCAATTGTTGCTTTTTGATTTCAAAATGCTTTGAACTGTTCTAATACTTTGTTTTTAATATTATTCATAATTTCAACATCCTTAGTGGTTTGCGTTGAATCATCATCATCTGGAATAAACTTTGGCTTACTATTACAACTAATAATTGTATCCATTGTTGGTGTTAATAAACTAACAGTTGTTAAAATTGTTAATAGCTTTTTCATTTTTTCTTCTCCTTTTGTTATATAATCCCTAATTATGACAAAAAAAAAAAAAAAAAAGCAAGTGTCAATGTTCCTTTAAAGAATCAAATTACTGCGCCCAATTTTGTCCACTTAAATTTTATCTTAAATTTATTAATAGCGACACATTTCACTTACTATAAATCCATTCAAAATTATAAGAATAAACATAATTCTTAATATCTTTTATTGCTTTGCTAATTGTTAGGTACTTTTTATAGTTTAATACCATTAATTTTTTTTGCTCTTTTTTATTGTAAAACCTAATTACTTGTTTTAAAATTGGTCTAATTAATTTTTTAATAAGATTTATATCGACCTTTACTTTTTCCCCTATTAACTGTACAAGCGGATTACCATTTTGAAAAAAATAGTTCAAAAGTATAACATATCAAAATAGTAAAAGCTTCTTTATTTTCAATTTTTAAAAAATGAAGTATGAAAATTAATGAACAAGGAATTTAGAACAAGTTTGACATACCAACAACTTTTAGATTCTACTTCAGAAGAACTCTTCCTTAGACAACTTTAAATTCAATTGTCTGTAAAAATTCATCCTTTTTATCAGTATTTGTTTCTTTGTTATCTGGTTTAAAGAAAAAACTATAAGCAAAACTATTATAACTAAAGTTTATATCTAATCATGGATAATATCCATTTTCATTTTGTTTTCGAAATAATTGAAAAGCAAATGAACTATCTTGTTTTATTAACTTTACTTTATCTAAACTATTAGAAAATGCAATTCTTGTGTCACGAGTAATTTTTTTATCTAATTTATCATTAAATATTTTAAAAACTGCTCGAAACACTGGCGCTAAATTTGCATATGAATTATTTTTTTCTGAGAAAGAATTAGTTGTTTTAACTAAATTATCAAAATCATTTTGGTTCATTTTAAAGACAAGTTTATCATTATATGTTTCAATTTGATAATACTGTCATAAATTCAGGGTTGTTTCAACAAATTCATTTAATTTTTGATCAACAAAATCTTTTGCTATTAAAACTTTAATTGAAGTTTTAAGTTTTTTAGATGAATTTTTATTATTAAAAGGTAAGTTTTCGATTGTTAAACTATATGGAATAAAAGATGTAATATTTGCTTTAACATAATAATCTTCTTGCGAACTTGCTGTAAAATATTTTCGTTTATAATATTTTAAAAAGTTTTCTGCCGTTAATTTTTCTTTATTATATCCTTCGCCAGCCCATGATAAAACTGAATCTGACTTAGATACTGTTCTCGCAAGACCAAATGAAGAATAAAAAGAATTTCATGAAGGACTATTTTTAAATGCAATCTTTCTTGCGTTTAATTCAGTCATAATTATTGGTCAAATAGTATTTCCGCCATAAATACTGTCAAAATCACGATTTACGGTATCAATAATCTCATACTTTTGCTTTTTTAAAAGTTCATCAATAAAACTTATAAAATAGTTTTCAAGATTTTTTTGAATTCCACTTAGTGCTTCAAGATCATTTGCAATAACAACTAATCCGTTGATTTTATCAGGTTGTTCAAAATCTTTAAATTTAACTTGATATTTAATATTGAAATTAATAGTAATTCCCATAATACTATTATTATCAACTGTAATTAGTTTTGCCAAATTATCAAAATTAATATACTGTAAAGTAAAAGAAATATCGTTGGGTTCAATTGACAATGGCGTTGTATTAAGATAATAATTTGAATACTCATTAGCAATTTCACGATTTAAATTATTAAACTCTGTTTGAAATGCCGTAAGCAATTGATCAAGAAAACGCCACTGACGAATTGCTTCACCAATTAAAACAGTACCATCATTAGTTTTTAAATTAGTAACTAATTCTTGAAATTTTGTGACTTGATCAGGATAATCGTTAATATCAATTGTTGCTTTTTGATTTCAAAATGCTTTGAACTGTTCTAATACTTTGTTTTTAATATTATTCATAATTTCAACATCCTTAGTGGTTTGCGTTGAATCATCATCATCTGGAATAAACTTTGGCTTACTATTGCAACTAACAATTGTATCCATTGTTGGTGTTAATAAACTAACAGTTGTTAAAATTGTTAATAACTTTTTCATTTTTTCTTCTCCTTTTGTTATATAATCTCTAATTATGACAAAAAAAAAAAAAAAAAGCAAGTAGGTAGCCCCCCTATCTTGCTAACAATATTACTGCGCCCAATTTTGTCCACTTAAATTTTATCTTAAATTTATTAATGGCGACACATTCCACTTACTATAAATCCATTCAAAATTATATAAATGAACATACAATTTAATATCACTTATTGCTTCATCTATACTTTGATATTCATCATAAGATAATCACTCAACAACCAAATCAAAAAATGTATTTTCAGATAATGCATTATGACCAAGGTTATATGGTTTCTTTTTACTTAATTTAAAGGAAACTAAATATTTCCTAATTCTCGTCATCGGAATGAAGTTTTATTCAGTTTTTTTAGTTCCTTTTTATTTAAATAATAAAGGACTGTACCACATACTAAACCAATTAAAACACAACCAATGGCAAGCATTAATAATATTTGAATTCCTTCTAAATTATATCCTTTTGTTTCCGAATCAGTAAACGATTTACCAATTGCACCCGCAACATAATTGAATCAAGCATCAGGGGTGAATGCTAGAAATGAAATGACAGCTAATGTGTTGGCATAACTATTTTTTTCCCATTGGTAATTCCCCAATTTGAACAAAACGTAAGGTTAATAATGCTCAACCAATACAACCAATAAAAATAAACAAAACACACATGATGATGTGAAACAAAACTTTAATTGTTTTACCTTGATTATTAAATCATATTGCCCCTCAACCAGGAATTAAGGTGAATAATAAACAAGCAAGCATTCCGATTAATAAAATAAAAACTAATCCTAAAACATAAGATTTTCATTTATCTGACAAACGGCCAATTGGATTAGCCACCAAAAACCGTAATCCATATGATCTAATTCCCCCCAACACAGCGACAATTGTAACATTAATGCCAATAACGGTTAAAGCATCTTTCATGTAATAGGAAAAGACTGATTGAAACATATACATTCCAAAAACAAAAATTCCACAAAGTCAAACTCTTAAAAATTTAAAAGGTCGTAACAAATTAAGAAAATGTTTACTAAACTTAATTGATTCTTTTTCTACTCGTTTTTTATTAGGAATAAAATAATATAGATAATACCGCCATTAACAAAACCATCGCACAAATACAATATGCAAAAATTAAAAATGGTAAGGTTTTAAGATCGGCGTTACTATTTGTTAAATTCTTTGTAACTTCAGTAACTCCTGTTGCTGCCCCGGCAACAACAATTATTCCAAAGAAACCAAGAATACTACCCTGTAAACCATAAGCCGCTCCTTGCTTTTCTTTCGGCACATTTTGCGAAACTAATTTTCATAACGGATTTCAAAACAAACCGGCAATTGAAATCCCTCATAAAAAGTAAATAACATATAATTGTGTTAATCGAATAGTTTTATCCATGTTTAATTTTGTTAACGTTGTCCATCACATTCCAACTATTCCAGTCGTCATTAAAGCAATAACAAACATAATTTTAGCATTTAACTTATCCGCCAAATATCCGCCTGGAATTCTAGAAACTAAAGCTGTAAAACCATATATTGAGATTGCAATATCAAATTCTGATTGTGATAATTGTAAATAGTTATGAAAATTTGGCATAATATATCGTAAATATAATACTCCACTAAAAACAAATAAATCAGCTAAAGATAAAATTGTAATAATACCAATTGTTTTTTTATTTAAACCATGTGTAAAAAAATTAATAAATTTTTGCTTTTTACTAAGCGACTCTCTCTGTTTTAATTTCTTCCATTTAGTTCTATTCATCTCCTTTTTATTAGTTTATAAGTTATTTTTACAGAAAATATATTAATTAAATTAATTATAATGCAATTCTTATTTAAAAAATATATTTCTATTTTTATCAATTTATTTGTTTAAATAGGAAATAATATGCAAATAATTTAATTGTTTTAAAATTACCTACAACATAAATCATTTTAACATCTAATATAAAGAAAAATATTTACCCAAAAAAAAAAAAAAAAACTACCGAAGTAGTTATTAAGATTCATTTATCAAGGTTCTTTATTTTTGTAAATCTTTTTTTAATGTTAATTGCAACAACGCCTCGATTTTATGTTTTTTATTAATTTTACTATCTAATATTTTTTGAATTAATGTTTTAATACTACTATTTGTTTGAAAATCATTAAAAATAAAATTATTGAGATTTAATCCTTCCATATTATCATCAAACATATCTAAACTAAAATATATTCCAGCATTAACATCTAAAAAGGCTTTATTATCACTAATAATTAAATAGTCACGATATTTTTCTTGATTTTCATTAAATTTTAATAATGGCACAATTTCAATGATCGTTAATGTTGGAAATGCTTCAACCGCTTTTGCTTTTAATAAATTAATTAAATTTCCTTGTAAATTAGTAACCAAAATTGCTTTTTGAATTGTAGGTTGATTAACAATTGGCCACGTATAAACATAAGACAACAAAACAAGGGTAAATTCTAAATAGTTCCGTGGCAATAACTTTTTATTAATACAACATTCAATATTCTCAAGGTTATCATAACATAACTTAAATAAATTTTGATATTCAACCTTGTGATTAATAAAGTTTTGTTTAAAAACAATTGACGCATCATCAAATAAAAAATAATTTCATTGTTGTTTAAAAAACAAAACATGACTTAATAAATCAGAAAGCGCTAACTCTTTATCAGTTAAATAACCAAGATTATTCATATTATCCAACATTTCTGACAAAACCTTTTTTACTTGCAATGTTTCAACATCAGCAATCTTTTCTTCTGGTAAAATATCATAACGATTTATCATTAACATTCCTAAAAAAGTTTTTTCAAATTGACTATTATTAAATGTTATATCAAATGTTTGTTGTAATTCATTAATAATTTGTGTGGCAATTTGAAATGAGCGCAAATGAAAGTATGGATGGTTTTTAATAAAATTATCTTCAATATTAAAATCTTTTCAATTATTTTTAATTGACAACATTAAAAAATACAAGATTAAACTATATGTATTAAAATCTAAATCCATTATCAAAATTTGATCATAATATTTTGTCAAAATATGACAAATCTTCTCGTACGTTTCTTCAGAATATTCTAAGTTTAATTTTGAAAACATACAGTTTAATATTAAATTTTTACTCTTATGATTATTATTAATGTAAACTACTAAATTAACAATTAGTCTTCGAATTGCTAACAAATTGCCATCTAAATAATAACCTTCCCCTTTATTACGAATGACAATATCAGTATGATGTTCACTTAAAATATGGTTTAATTTTGCCACATTTTTAAAAATACTACTAACACTAATTTCAAAAATTTTACGTAACTCACTAATTTTAGTGTATTTATTAATTACAAATAAAATCATAAAAATAATAAGTTGATTTTTTGCTGTAATAAAAACATTTGTTTCATTAACCATAATATTATAAATATTAAGAAACTCATCTTCTTGTAAATTATTAATATCTAACGTTAAGTTTTTTGTTGCCAAATAATTATTAATATGTTTTAAATGATAATAAAAATAACCTTTTGACATTTTATTATCATTTAAAAAATTTTTAACTTTTCTATATGGTATATCAATTCAAAGCTTAATTAATTCTAATATCTCTAGGTCTTTATAATCAAGCATAATTCTGTTCCTCCCTAATTTATATTAAGCAAAAGCTACTTGCCAAGTACAATATCCATTTATCCGTGCATTAGGATTTTGATCAGTTTTGTTTCCAGAAAATTTTATTGTTACTTGATCAAACGGTAAAATATGTCCTGGTTCAATATCATTTACAGCAATTGTATAATCATTTTCCATATTCGTTTTCCCCTGTTTTGCATAATATACTTTTTGCGAAATAAAAATACTTTGTGCAATGTTATCAAGAAACTGATAAATTAATTGACATTCTTGCTTTGTTAACGGTTTTGTTTTATCAATCCCATAAAAACTAACAGCATCACCATAACCACTTAATGTTGCATCATTCCCATTATCTGAACTATATAAAACAATTGTAATATGTTTACTATTAGTTGTTCGTCACGTTAATGGTTTTAAGTAAACTGATAAAAATGTGTCTGTTAAATCACCAGGAACAAAACTTGGGATAGTAACAGAATAATCAATTCCCGCTTGTAAATAACTATCTTTTCATTCTGAAGTAATCACATTTTTTATTATTAATAATAATTCTTGATATTTTGCTGTTATTTCCTGATTTGTTACATGACTTGAGTCATTAACTTTAAAATCATAATAATCAAGTAATGCGATGTTCTTTAAATCATATGTTGTTTGATTATTTATTAATCAAATTTTTATTTCTTTCGTTCCTTTTAAATTGCTATTAATCCCTTTAATTTTAACATCTAGATACTTTCTATTTTCTTTATTTTTTGCTAAAGTTACAAATGTTATCTTATAATCAATGTTAAGTTCGTACACAATATTAACTCAATTATTTTTAATTGTTGTCTGTAAATATTGATTAAACTTAGTCTTAATTTGTTCTAGTACCACTGGGTCGATATCATCAATTATGTTAATTTGATCAATATTTGCAACATATTCAGAATAATCATCAAGTTTTAGCTTCCTAAAATCAATCACTGGTAACGAACATTTAATTGCTGTCGTATAAAACAATTGACAAGCTTTATAATCTCAACTATAAACATGATTTGCATTTAGTTTTGGAAAAATCTTATAAAGCATAATCTTAAAATCACCAGTTTTATTTGTTTGGTTCTCAGTTCCTAATTCAACTAAAACCATTTTTTCAGTTGGTGACACTAATGGATCTGTAACTAATAATTTATCAGTCAAATTATTAAATTGAAAAAGTTGATCTAGCGCAATATTATTATTCGCATTAACCTTTAATGCTTTCATTGTAAAAGCATCATTTTGATAAAAAATATCATTATTAAAAACTTGATTTCAATTCTCAATTGAATCTTCTTTCTTTAATTGAGAAACGCTAATATTATTATCATAATTACTTGGATGACAACTAATCATTGTCATTGCTAATGAACTAGCTAGTGCGATGGCGCCGAGCATATTTAATAATTTTTTCATGCTTTTTCTTCTCCTTTTTGGACTGCTGCTGATTAATATGTGATTTTTCTTGAAGATATCCTAACCGTGCTAATTTTAGTTTTAATTGTGCCAAATCATTTTTAATTTCTTTTAAATAAATTACAATAACGTTATTTTGTAATGTATATGCAAAGAATTCATTCATATTCATATTATAATCCATTGTCGCAATAAATTCCTCATTTTCCGCGTGATAGATAAAAGAAATATTATTTGCTTGAAAATATTTAAGAAGTAATTTATTATTTGAAACTTTAATACAATAATCCGAATGTTGGCGAAAAAGATCATATGTTCCACTATAAAGCATTTTACCATCACTAATAATTGTACAATCATCAATAATGGATTCAAGTTCATCAATCATATGGGTTGTTAAAAAAATTGTTTTACCAAGTTGTTTTTGTAACATTAAAAAGTGATAAAATCGAACACGATTTTTATAATCTAAGTTTGCCCCTGGCTCATCAAAAATCATAATTGCTGGATTATTAATCATTGAGTGAATAATCATAATCCGATTTTTCATTCCTGATGAATAAGATTTTAATTTTTTATGACGATGTTCTCATAAACCAAAATATATCATTAAATTTTTAATATTATATTGTAAATAATTTTTTGGAATTGATGACAAATCACCTAGTAAATTTAAAAATTTATAAGCTGTCAATTCACTTGGGAATTCTTCAAGGTTAGTTGAAAAACCTAATTTTAATTTTGCCTTTGATTTTGTTGCTTTATAATTATCAATTAAAATTTTGCCCTTATAAGTTGGTAATGCCCCAATAATTGACTTAATAATAACTGACTTTCCACTGCCTGATTCTCCAATCAAGGCATGTAAAGTCCCACTATTGACTTTAAAATTAACATTCTTAAGTGAGAAATTTTTAAATTTTTGCTGATAATTTTTTACTTCAATTGTTGCCATAGCATTCACCTCACCTTAAGAAATTTTTTTATATCGTCAGACTACTAAGGCACATAAATAAAAGCAACAACTTAAACCTAAGTATGCATAAATAACAACGATATTATTTTGGACTGTTTTTAAATTACTAAACTCAATCTTTTGGTCTTTATTAATTGTTAAAACATTCATTGGATAACTAAAAAAAGGATTTAATTCTTGATCAAAATCAATTTGACCAATTAAATTAGGATCAAAGTAATAATCACCATAGTAACCTAGCAAAAATGTTCATAATTGACAAAAATGCTCAAAAACATTAAATTTATTAATAATTTGATATTCTTGCATAATATTTTGATACTTTTGAAATGATAGAACATTTCCATTAAGATCTTGTTTCAATGAATCATTTTTTAAATAATCTAAGTTAAGAACAATTTCTCTAATTGAATCTTCTAATGATCTAATTGCAAAAAAAACTGGATTTAAAAACAAATTATTAAATTCATCTCGTTCTTTTTGACCAAAAACATAATCATTTGGGCGAAGAAAAACTTGAGTAATTTCAGTTGTATCAATTATCGTATATTTAGTAACCCCACTTGCCGATTGATATGAAACATATGATGAATCCGTTGGTTTAACTGCTGGTGGATCATTTGGGTTACTAATAAAATCCATTAGTTCATTTACTTTAATATTTATTGTATTCATAAAGCCTGTTAACCCATCGTGATATTGTTTTGCATAATCGTTAATCATTGCTAATAAATCACTTTCAACTGAAACATTACCAATTTTTTGGCTAATTTGATTTTGTAATTGGTCTAATGAAATAAAACGATGATTTTGAATTAAATAAATTGTTGATGGACCAACAATATCATTATGGTCAAATCATGAAATAATATTTGTGTTAAAAGTTTTTGTTAATTCATTTCGATCAATTAGTCCCAAATCTTGATAAAATTGCCAACGATTCTCCTGATTATTTTGACTATGAAAATCTTTAATTTCATTAAAGTCTCATTTATTATAAAAATCATCAAAAATAGTTTTTGTTAAATTAGGATATTTAATTAAATTATGTTCTAGAAAATTTTTAAAACGTGTCGCTTGATTAACCTTCATCAAACTAAGTGATACATTCCCATCTGAATCATTAAAATTAAAACTAATATTTTCAATTTTATATTTAATTAAAGTATAAGGTAATCCCCCTAAAATAAATAAACTACAAAAAATTGAGAAAATTAAAAAAACAATCCTTGTATTAAATAATGTAACTAAAAAAACAACACTATTAATTAACAAAAAACTAAATAATAAACTAAATAAAAATAATTTTAAACATAACTTGTTGAAGAAAACTGCTAAGTTTAACTTCTTACTAGCAATAAAGATATTTCCTAGCACTAAAAAAATAATAACTGATAACATAATTAAAAATAAAGTTGAAAAATAAATTACTAAATACTGAATTAAAATAATGGTTCGCCGAGCATATGGTTTTGTTAAAACTAACAAAAAGCTATTATCTTCAATCTGGTTACCAAACAACTTAATTGAAATTAATAAAATATATAAATATAGAAAAATACAATAAAATAATAGAACAAAAAACTGTAAATTATTAATTGTGCTATAAACATCAGTAGAAATTAAAAATAAAACAATTGGACTAATTACAACAAAAATTATTGTTAAAAAAAGAATTAAAATAGTAGAGAGAGAAGCAAATATTTTATTAAATAAATAACGATATAATTTAAAAATATTTGCTTTCTTTAATTTTCCTTTTTTATTGGTCTTAACAGTTCCTAATAATATTTTAGTTTTTGCAATCATACAATTTAAGCTTAAATTTCGCCATAATAAATTCCAGAAAAAATATAACCAATCCCTGGTGCTGATGAAAGATTAAACATAAAACCACCAACATTATATTCAATGTGTGGCCACATTAATTCTTTTAAAGCATAATAATTAAAGTGTAAGGCAACTTTATTTGTATCTAAGTTTGGAAAAATCTGTTGAAAAATAGGATCTTCTCACTTCGAAGAAGTTGAAATTGAATAATCATATAAAGTTGGAACCGTTGAATTAAATGAAATGCTTTTTAAAATATTTTGATTAATCTTAGGATATGTTAAATTAATTTTGTTAATAATTTTATTTGTCATATTATCAATCGCATTAGTAAATGTTTTGCTACTATTTTCTTCATAACTATTAAATTCATTTTGATCATTCATTTTAATTAAGAACCCCGTTATCCCAAAGCCTAAAACATCGGCCTCTCTAATCGTCGCGTTATCTCAAAACGCACCATTTTGAGCAAAAGTTTCACTAGCAATATTAGTAATATTATTTTCATAATCCGTAACTGTTGTATCATGAACAATGATAAATGGAATTTTTCATCTTGGTAATAAAACATTTTTATCTTCTCATTTTGTTAATTCAACTCGCCCAAAAGTATAAATTTTATTAAAATCATAATTTTTTGCAAAATCTTTATTATTTCAAACAAGATTATCACCTTGAGCATCAACTCAACTATTTGCAACATTATTTGTTAATGTATTCTGAAAACTAGTATTTCTTGTATTAAAATCACTAGTAATATTGCTTTGAAAATCATTATTACTGTATTTCCCTGATTCATTACCCATAAAATCTGTTGAATGATTAAAATAATTTTTTGCAAAATCATAATTATTAGGTTCTCAATTCCCTAATTCGTTCACTTCTTCAGGATATGTAACATTATCCAACTTAATTTCGTCTTCTTCTTGCTGCGCTGCTTTAGCTAATTTTGAAATAAATTCTTCGGTTAATGCTTTTGATAAGACCTTCTCATTATTACTAAAAGTAAAATTATAAATTGCATTTTGTCCCTTTTGGGGATCATAGGCTAAAGTCATTGTTTCAATAAAGTCTTTTACTTTATCAGCAGCATGACTCACTAATGAATAAAAAGGCGCATAACCATCATGATTAATTAAATAAAACTGTGTTGAATTTGTAGTAACGTTAATTGTTGTATTTTTTGTTGCTGCCAAATCATTATAAGTTAAGTTAAAACTAAAATTAGATATTTGAATTGAAAACCAATATTTTAATTTGTTAATATCAGTTGTCGTAAGAAAGTGTTCCTTATAATCTTGCACACTATCATACCCAAATAAAACATTTGGTGTTTTTGTTTGAGTTGGATCTCATCATAATGGTAATTTTTTATAAACTGTTTGATTAGCAACAACAATTGCTGTTTCGGGTTTAATTCCTTTAAAATATTGACCAATTGATTTATCATCAACTATTTTGGGAAAAACAGCCGTTTTTAAGATATTATTAATATATTTATTCAAGGGATCAATAAATTCTTTTTGGGTAATCGTTTCTGGTTTATCATCATTATAACTAAAAGTATTTTGCAAATCTGTTAAATATGTACTGACAGCAGAAATTAAATTGCTGTCTGTTAAATATGGACCATCACGATTTCCAAGTTTCAAATATTGTTGCAGATAATATTGAACTTTATTTTTAATTAAATTTTGAATTACTGTTGAATCATCAGAAGGATTATTTGCCTTATGATTACAAGCAACAATAGTTGAAGTTGATCCTCCCACTAAGGTAAGTGATCCTAACAAACATAATAGTTTTTTCATATTTTTTTCTCCTTTTTTAAACTAATAATATACTCGTGTTTTTGCAAACGAAACTGGATTTAATTGAAAATTAAAACCGGCAATATCTAAATAAATATATGCTTGAAACCAATGTTTAGCCGCTGCAAATAAAATATGCTTAGCTTGACGATCACCATCATGGCTATATCAAGCATTGTGGTATTTTGCAATATTATAATCAAAAATACTATTATAATTGCCATAGAAATCAAGAATTTTTGTAGAACTTAAATCAATTTGCTTTGCTGTCAAATCTGTTGTTAAACCATCTTTTAAAAAATCTAAGGCATTTAAGAATGTTTTTCCAGCACCATTTTTAGTATAACTATCAAATGTACTAGTACTTTTTAAATTGACTGAAAACATTAAGTGGTCATGATCAATTCATGCCAGATCCTCATTTGTTTCAATTTCAGCATTATTTCAAAAAACACCACCCTCCGCAAATAGATTACCCATTGTTGTTGATAAAGCTGAATACACTGCTGGTCGTGTCAAAGTACGAGTAATAACAAAAGGAATCTTAATTTTTGGCAAAATAATGTTATATAAAGACCAATTCTGTAAAACAATTGTTCCAAATTCAAAAGTATGATTTTGAATATCAGAAGTTAAGTCATAACTACTAGATGGATTTCATTTAAAGTTTAAAACATCAGTGTTTTTTCAATTGCTAATATCATTAGTTAACTTTGTTGTAAAAACTTTGTCCATTGTTAAAAAATCATTATTAAATTTTTCTGAAAACTGGGCAATTGAACCAATTGGAGTTACTTTTGTTTTGTCATCATAATTTAAATATGCTCTTGCAAAATAATCATTATTTGCTGTTAAAGAATTGCTACCGGGTAATTTATCTTCACCAATATCATAATTATCATTAGTATCAACAGTTGGATTGTTAATTTTAAAATCATCAACATCATAATGTAACGTATTAGACAAATAAGTTTTTAAATCATCAATTGAGTTTCGAATAAAATTATTTTGACTATTGCGAAATGAAAAATTATTTCCTAAATTATTTTGAATAATTGTGTATTTTCCTAACTGATTTGAAATTGGTTGAAAACTAGTATCAATTAAGCGTTCCAAAAATTTTTTTCCAACCCCATCAACAACATACAAATTAGTTGTTCATAAATTAATTTGTCTAGTTTCAATTTTATTTGTAAATTGATTGTAAAACGATAAATTAATAATTAAGTTTAATGCAATATATCCTAACTTTGTAAAGTGGTCTTGTACTGAATTATAATATTTAGCCCAGTCTTCGCGAGTATTGTATCCGAAAAGTTGCAACGTTTTATCATCACTTCAACCGTGAGGACCCGTTACATCTGGTGATCAATGATACGGCATTTGATAAATGTGTGACTGTGAAGTATTTACCTTTAAAACATCACTAGGATTAACTCCATTAATAAAACTATGAATATCACGATCAGGTAAAAGCAATTTTGTTACAATTTGATTTTTTAATTGTGTATTAACATAATCGGCAATTTTGTTAATAACTTTCTGATTTTCTAATGCAATTTTATTACTTTCTCGATAATTCTGATCCAAGGTATCTAGCACAATACTACCACCGGGACCAAAATTACTATCACCATCAATAACAGAATATTGATCTCCTAATGAAAGTGCATTATTAGTAATTGTTTGAATTCGGTTTTTAAATTCATTAATAATTTCGGAATTATCATCTGCTGGAGCCTTATTTTTTGGTGCACAAGAAATAATTGTTGTTACACCCACACATGATAAAGACATCGTTCCTAATATACTAAGTATTTTTTTCATTATTGCCTCCTTTTGTTAAATTAATTGTTTTTGCTTTAATTTGCTAAATACATTAAACAACAAATATGCCCACCCTCCGATAAATAAATTATCTCTACCCCCATTTAATTAAATCGTGCCTTGATAAACTTTGCCGTCAAATGTGCCAGCATATCATAAATTACAATTAAAATCTGCAACTAACACTGACAGTCTCTGTTTTAAATTAACTAATTTAATAATTTGGTCACTATTAGTAATCTTATAAATAATCCCATCTAAGGAACTTACAATTAATTCAGATGTTGCCAAATTAATTGTCATCATATTAACCACCGTCGGAAAAGATGCTAATAATTTCACATTATTATTAGCGACGGTTGCAATATTTCCTGTTCATAATTTATTATCTTTTGTTAAAGCAATTCATGTTCAATTATTTTTAACAACTAAGGAAAAAATCGGTGACTCCAAACTTGTTAAAAAATCAACACTATAATTATTATTAATATTTTTACTTAAACGATAAATGCCACCAGCAACAGTTGTTACTAAAAATTCATTGTCATTATAAATAATGAGATTATTAGCTTCAGAAATTGTTGCGATTGGTTTAATCGTAACTGTCCCATTATAATCTGTTGTTCCCAAGTTAATATTGTTTTTAGTATCAATAAAATATCAATTATTTTGTGAATCAAGAACAATATTATTTCCATTATAATTTTTACAGTTAGTAATGAATGCAGCTTTACTATCGTTTAACCCATGATAAATATTACCGCTATTTGTTCCAACATATCATTGGCCATTTAAGTTAACAGTCATATCAGTAATTTGATCATTAATTGAACCAAGGGGTTTTAAATTATTTGAGATATTTTGATCATTAGTATAATATAATTTCCCATTGTCTTGTGATAAGTATAAATCACCACTTGGCAAAACATTAAAACTGTTAATTCCACTCTTGGCTAATTGTAAAATTTGAATACCTTCAAGCTTATTGCCAGGAATTAATTCTGCACAAAGAACACTGACTAAAGCAATAATTAACATAATAAAAAATAAAATAACAATTAATATTCATAATCGAATTTTACCAATTAATAAATTTCATTTTCATTTAACTGGATTTAATTTTGACCACCTTAAGGTGCTTGCTTTAACAATTGGAAATGCCATTAAAGGCCCTTCATTTTTACCAGCAGAAGAAAATGAATTATTATTTTTTATGGACTTTGAATTATGAAAAGAATCATTAACTCCCATTTGTTGTTTAACTTCCGAAGACTTTTGTAATTCTATTGAAAATGGTTGTGGTTGTAAAACTGGGTCCCCTAATAATAAATCATATGTTAATGGTTTCTGATTAAAATCTAATTTTAATTCAGTTGGAATGCAACTACCAAACTTATGTTCCGTATTATTTCTAAGATTTTTTGAATATTTCTTATGAAAACTACGAATAAAATTACCTGAAACGTATAAAACATTATTTTGATATTTATAATTTGGAATTTTAGTAATTAAATCACGATAAAATTGTCGTTTACCAAAAATACCAAACATTAAATTATTACAATTAAAAATAATTAATGGTCGAATTGTATCATATCGTTCACTAATACTACTATCCATCTTAATTTTAATAAAAAGAACATCTTCTAAAGCAAGATTGGTTTCTTTTTGAATCAATGGAATAAGTTGCTGTTTCAGTCTTTGCCGACATTTTAAGCAAATTTCAGAAAATAAAAACTTCATAATTGGTACCCCTTTTGTGTTAATATAGTTAAAATAAGAACACTAAAAATTAGTTTTTACTTCAAAACTATTTTCTCTAGTTGACTTACCTCTATCTCTACATTTAAATATTATCATTAAAATAATTTATCATTTTTATAAATAAATATAATATTTGTACCAAAAAACAGTTTTATTTTTTACATTCTAAAATTAAACTTAATTTTGCAAAAAAAAAAAAAAAAAAGCAATTATAATTGCTTTTTAAATTAATAACTAATTACTTAAAAATTCTACTTTATTAATATTTGTGTCAGCACTATTATAAACAAATTGGCTAAATGGTCCTGCATTTCCTTTCGCAATTGAAGTACAATACATTGTTAAAAATGTTTTCCCAGCAATAGTAGTTATTGCTGTTGTAATATGTGATTCGGAAGTAGCGGTTGTTGATGTATCTGAATAACTATAATTACCAATAATAGTATCAACACTTTCTCCCATTTTAAATAAATCAGCAGTATTTAAAACAATTGGTGTGCTATTAAAATTTCCTTGATTATGTGGTGATGGATAAATTGGATTTGAATAACCAATGTAGTTTTGGGTAATATTACCAAGAGTATTTGAAATTTTAAGTTTTGGGAATAATGTTACAAAGTCGTTTACACTTGTTGCATAATCATCAATATTAATTAAATCAGATGTTGCACTAGAATGACTATCACTAGTATATCATCATTGGAAACTAATTCCAGCATGAGCACTCATATTTATGTCACCTGTATTAGCAGATAAAACATGATTTGATTGTTCTTTTTGAGTGATTAGTGTATGTTGGTCGCTAATAATAGCGGCTGGGGTTGCAATTAAACTAACTGCAATTAAATTTGTAAGTAATGTTTTCATGTTAATTTCTCCTTTATTTAATAAATGTAATTACTATAAATTTTAATAAATAATGACAGTACCAATTTGTAATGTCGCTCAGATGTTAGAACTTGAATCATTAGCAGTTATGATTTGCGCAATGGCAAAAATATAACCTTTAATTTCTTGAAATTTTAATGAAATACTAACATCTTGTTGATTATAAATATAATGACAAACAATGCTTGAATATGTCATTAACCGATTTGTTGCAATTAAAAAACTATTATTATCATATGTTGATCCACTTCCACCACCAGCAGCATCAAAGTTTAGAAAAGAAAGCGTTTTATAATGAGTAATAAAATCATTTCAACTATTACTATATGAGGTATAAGAAAATAAGTTAATTTCTACAAGAGTATTTGTTTTCCCATTGCTATTATCTTTGTGAAAACTATAATGCACCGGATTAAAAATTGTATTAGACAAATTAGTGTTATCTAATTTTAAAGTTGTTGGAATAACAGCACCCGCTGTAATACTTGTTGTTGCAAATAACAAAAGAAATTTTTTCATAATAATTACGCCTCCTCAATTGTCACAGAATAGATATTACTTTCTGAAACATTTTCAGCGTCTGCAAGACCGCGGAAAGTGACTAATTGATTAGTCATATCAACTGAAATTCCACTTGGCAATGGATTATTAACACTATATTGCTCATATGCTAATGCAAGAGGCAAATCAAAATCATAAACAACATTTGAATTAGCAATTGTATAATTTCCGGTAATAGTTCCGCTAAGTGTTGCATTTAAGTCTAAATCTACTTTAGTATCATTTTGACCTAAATAAGTTTTTACTAATACTTTCTTGTGTGCTGGTACAACAACTTGTTGTATTGGTGAATTAACCGTAATGGTTGTTGATTGTGTCTCGGTTTTAGAATTACTAAAATTATAATCAAGATTAATATTAAAAATATCAATCGTTGCTTTAGCACTAAGTGTTATTCCATGTGTTACGGTATGCGTAATTATATTGGTAACATCTTTTTGGTATGATGGGGTTTTTAATGTCTGATCAGTATCACCTTCACTATTATCTAGAACATTGTCACCCATAAAAATTGCTTGTGGCTCTTCAGTGCTGCTTGTTCCAGTAACAATTCCTCTAACATTAAAGACATTTAAGTTTGTTACATTAATATTTGTAACATCACTAATTGTTTGGTCAGGAAAATTTTGTTTTAACACAGCTAATGCTACTTTTTGATTTAACGCATTAAAATCAATTATTTGCTCATCTTTAATAATTTGATTAACTTTAACGTTAGTCATTGTATGTGAAATCGGATAACTGACCATTGGGATTGTTCCGCTTAAAATAGTAGTAATTGCTGTTAATACTAATGGTTTTTTCATTTTGATCATCTCTTTTCTTACGCAATAGGTGTATCTTTAACAGTTACAAAATAATTAGTTTTAGTAACAAATCCATTAATGCTTCCTAAACCATTAAAGTGAACAACATTATTGGATTTAATACTAATTGCATCAGGTAATGAACTTAATGTTTGTAATGACTTAAAAGCATCGGCAATATTTACCTCATAAATAACTCCCACTCCATCAATTTTATTAATTTCACATTTAACGGTTCCACTAATATCAGCATCTAAATTAAGATAAGCATTCCCTTTGGAAGTTCCTAAATAAACCGTTGCCGTTGTTAACGTATGTGGTTTTACTTTAATGGGTTGATTTGGGGCAGTAAGCGTTACTGTATTTGTTGTTGTATCAATGTCTGTTTTACTATAATTAATTTTGTAATTAAAATCTAGATACGTAAATTTAAGTTCAATTCCAGCGGAAATTCCTGTAATCGTTTGATAAGTATAGGTTGTCGTTACTTTTTGAATAAATTCTGGGGTTTGAAAGGTTTGCATAGAATCAGTGTTATTTGTAAAAGTTGCCTTTCCAAAGTAAAGTCCTGGTTCAATATCATTTGAACTATTTAAAAATGTCGTATTTTTAATTGAAACATCTGTATTAGAATAAGTTAAATTTTTAGAAAGTATATTAAGGTTTCTAATAAAAACTGATGGATGATGAATTTTAAAATCACTATATAGCGCTTCAGTTATATAATCATCCAAGTTAATAATTGTTGGAGTTTGCGAATCAGTAGTATTATCTTTCAATAAATTATTATTATATGCTAAAGGCATAACAAAAGAATTAACACTAAAGACAGCAGTTAATAATTTTAACATCTTAATCATAGTTTACACCTCTTTTTAATATTAATTAAGTTGTGTTGCATATTAAAATATAACATTATAAATTCTATAAGCACGTAATTTATTCAGAAAAACAAAATTAATAATGGTAATTAAAAATTAACTTAATGATAAAAAATTAAAAATTATCATTATCAACCTCATCGGATAAAAAACAAGGCCTAGTTTTGATAGTAAAATATCGTTTTTTTCTAAGTTGCTAAACCTCAACCCTATTGTAGCACTATTTTAAATTAATACTTCTTTTAACCGGTCATTTTTATTTTTATCAAAATAGTTGCAAAAGATTTACATAAATTATCATATTATTTGCTAATTCTTGAACCATAATTTGTTTAGAAAAAAATAAAAACAATCCTATTTTTTCCCTTATGTTAAACTCCATTAGTTAGTAAAATCCAATTCAATGAATAATCAAAATTAATAATAATTTATTATTTTTTTCAAATCATAAACTAACCTGCTATTATGGCAAGGATATCTTTCATTGTTTTTTAGATATATAAAAAGAAAGAAGATAACCTTCTTCTTTCTAATAAAAATTTAATTAAATTTTAATTTGTTTTTTGCAAATTTTTTATTTTTTCTTTTGTTATTTTTTCCAAATTGTGGGGCATTACTCTTATTAAAATTGCCACGATCAGTTTTGGATGAACCATGAGAATTACTATATTTACTATTCTTATTTTGTTTAGAATCTAACTGTTTGTAATTTCCACTAAAATTCTTAGATTCTTTTATTTTTTCTTTTAAATTATAATTAGTAATATCAAATAATTCAATTTTTTTCTTTTGATATTGTGCCAAATGTTTAATTTCATTTAAATCATTACGATTCGAAACAATCGTTATTGCAACTCCCGTAGCACCTGCTCGTGCTGTTCTACCAATGCGGTGAATATAACTTTCTCGTTCCGTTGGAATATCATAATTAAAAACATAATCAATCTGATCAATATCAATTCCTCGTGCAGCAACATCAGTTGCAACTAATACCGTTGCTTTTCCTTCACGAAATGATCGCATTGCTTGTAATCGTTCACGTTGCCGTTTATCCCCATTAATAACACAACTAGTAACCCCAATTGTTGCAAGCATTTTAGCAATTTTATCAGTAAAAGCTTTTGTATTAGAAAAAATAATACTTCGTTTTGGTTGTAAATTTTTATATAGAGCAATTAAAACATCTTCTTTACGATAAGAAATTGCATCAACATAATACTGAGTAATATTGTTTTGTTCTGTAGCATTTCTTGTTACAACAATTTCAACAGGATTATTTTGATACTTATTAGCAATTTCCAAGACTTGTTTTGGCATTGTTGCAGAAAATAATAATGTCTGATATTTTTTGGGGGCATTTTCAAACACCTTATCAAGTTCGGTTTTAAAACCCATTTTTAACATTTCATCTGCTTCATCTAAAACAATTGTTTTAATTGTGTTTAACCGCAAGGTATTACGATTGATATGATCAGCAATTCGCCCTGGTGTTCCAACAACAATGTTACTTTTTCGCAATGAGTAAATTTGGCGTTGTAAATGAGAACCACCACATAATAATGTTGCGTTTACTCCTTCTAAATAAGTCGCAAATTTTCGAACTTGATCAATTACCTGCATTGCCAGTTCTCTTGTTGGGCATAAAATAATAGCTTGTGGTCGTTTTAATTGTGGATCTAACCTTTGTAAAATTGGTAAAATAAAAGCGGCTGTTTTACCAGTTCCAGTATGACTTTTGCCAATAATGTCTTGATTATTTAATGCAACTGGAATAGCTTTTTCTTGAATTTCAGTTAGATTAGTATATCCCATCTTAGTAATCATTCGTTCTAAGGCTGGGGATAAATTTAGTGTATTAAAATTCATTTAGTCTCCTTTAAATAGTTAATATAAAATAGTTTAGTTGTTTTTTAACATTACGACTGTTGAATTCACATATTGGCATTATTTTGGATCACAGAATAAATTAAAGTTTAACAACCTATTAAGTATATCCTAAAATAACAAAAAAACCAAGCACTTTATATTAAATAATAGAATAAAGTTTCAACTATTATGATTATATTTAAAAAATATTCTTTAGATAAAATCCTTATATTCTTTAGTTTAACACATCTGCAAAATTAATTCTCTTTAATTTTTTTACTTAAATTGAAAAAGTCAGTTTTAAAACAAAACATCTTGAACATATACGTCCCCTTCTGGCAAATAAAAAACACTATTAAAAATAGTGTTTTTTATTGATTTAGTTACTATTTTAAAGTAATCGTAAATTCAAATGTTCCCGAAATTTTTGTTGATCCTGCTGCTGCAGTAACAGTAATTTTAACACTCCCAGCTGCTTGTGAAGCAGTAGCAGTTTTATCACTTGTTAAAGTAAAATCTGTTGTTACAACTGTATCAAGACTAGTTTTTGTTTTAATCCCAGTCACAACTGCAGTAATTAAAGTTTGATTTGCTAACAAATCAGAATATTTTTTACTTGTATCAGCTGTTAATTGTGGATCAACCACTGTTGTCCCTGTAATATCTTTTTTAGCTGGCGTCGCAGCTTTTAAAAGAATTGTAAAATCAAATTTTCCCGAAATTTTTGTTGACCCTGTTGCTGCAGTGACAGTAATTTTAACACTCCCAGCTGCTTGTGAAGCAGTAGCAGTTTTATCACTTGTTAAAGTAAAATCTGTTGTTACAACTGTATCAAGACTAGTTTTTGTTTTAATCCCAGTCACAACTGCAGTAATTAAAGTTTGATTTGCTAACAAATCAGAATATTTTTTACTTGAATCCGCTATTAATTGTGGATCAACCACTGTTGTTCCTGCAATATCCTTTTTATCTACTGTTCCTTCTTTTGGTAAAGTTACTTTAATATATCCCGATGAATTAACAACAACTTTCTTACCTTTTGCTGCAGTAATTTTAACATAAACATCTGCTGTTCCTGTTTTTAAATTAACATTACTATATGTAGTTCCTTTGTTATCTTTAAAAACATCATATGTAAAATCATCTGCTTTTGCTGTTTTAGCAATTCCTTGCACTGCTAATAAAACATTTGCTGCTAAAGCTGTTTTAACTTCATCTTTTGTTACACTTTCTGATTTAACAGCAGTTACTACTGTTGGTGCAGTAATTGATTTAACTTTTGATAAATCATTATCTGCAACATTTTTGTTATTACATGCAACTACTGATGTTGCACCAGTTGCTGTTAAACCGAAAGCTCCTAAGATTACTAATAATCGTTTCATTTTTTGTTTCCTTTCCTTGTTTTTGAAAATATTAAATATTATTTTATATTTAATATTATTCATTATAAAAAAAAAAAAAAAAAGCAAGAAATTTAAGAATAAATTTATTTTTTATTTAAAAATCTCCTTTCTTTTAATAGAGGAAAAATGATACTGTTCTAATTAACTTCCATTAGTTTATTATTAATAATTTGATATTTTTTTGTAATCTTATTAGTTGGCGAAACTGCTATTCAATCATTTAAAATTGAATTAAATTTTAAAACACGACTAGCTTCTTGTAATTCCAATGTAATAAAATAATTTTCAGCATATTTAATTCCCTCCCATAAATTATTAGTTCGAATAACATTAAGAAAATTATCTGTTCCAAGAATTTTAAGATCATAAAGTTTTGTTCCATTATTATCACTAATAATAACATGATAATATGGTGGATCTTTATCACCAAAATAGTTATGAATAGTACCCGCATCACCATACAAGCGAATTTTTTTGTTATCTTTATCCAACCCTAAAATCCCATGATAACTATTTGCAAGACCTAAAAACTTAATAGTATCACCATAATTAGTTGATATAGCAAAAACATATTTATTTGGTAATTTTCCTGTTGCTTTAAAACCAATGAAAACATTAACTTTATACTTGTCGTTATCCTTTTGATATATTTGATAGTTTTGCATTCCGACATCTCAAATTAATGAATTCTGTGCATAATTAAAATATTTCCCATAGTTTGTCATATTAATATCTGTTCCAAAACTAATTTCAACATTATCTTTTAAAGAAACATCAGCTGTTGTAATTGCATATGTTACAACATCATTTTCAACAATAGGTTGATGAGTACCATCAATGATGTTTTCTCAAATATTTTTAGTTAATGCCGGATAAGTTTCAATTTTTTGGTTAGTTGCTTGAGTCGGCGGTAAACCTCACTTTATAAAAAAAGGTGCTAAATTACGGTTACTTACTTGTGAAGTCATTTCAATAAATAATTGTTGTTTTTCCACATTTGTTGCAGGATTTTGTGAAAATGACAAAAGGCGATAATATTGTGATAAAGTCGGATAAAAATTATCACCAAAAGCCATTTGAAGTTGTCAAAACATTGCTAGCTTAGTAAACAAATCACTAATATCATCAAAATTTCTTTGCTGATCTGGTTGGGCAAAATGACTTTTAATTTTAGTAATTTGACTAGATGTGTCTAAACGATTACTGTTAAATAATTTATGTTGAACATAAAGAGCACTAATATTAACTGTTACTTCAGTAAGACCATTTCATTGATATTGTGGGGTTTGATAAGTATGACCAATTTCATGTCACAATCCTCATTGATTTTTACTTGTGCTAGTAAACAAATCAGCACCAGCGCTTGTATCATTTTGAAAGGTAATATGATAATTGGTCGCTGAAGCATACCCAGCACCCGTATCTGGATTAGCAATATGAATATATTGTTGATGTTTCTTTGCAATTCCCGAATAATTTGAATTCAAACCATATGCTTCATTTGTGTATTTTCAAATATCATCTCAATTTTTTAAAATATTTTCAATATCAATATTATTTTGTTTTTCCCATAAAAATATTTTAACAATTTGATATGTTTGCATTGTCAAAAAAATATGGTTACTAATAAATTCAACAAAAGGACTTTTTGTTATTGCAACATCATTTAAAAAATTTTTTTGATCAGTTTTTCCTATTTTAAAAGTTGGTACCTGATAAATCGCTGGTCCAGTAATACTTTTAACTTCAACATCTTTAGTTTTACTATAATTAGTTAAATAAATCATTCCTTGAATTTTGGGAATAATTTCAGTTGTTTTATCTGTTAGTTGGTATTTATAAAATTCCTGTGCTGGTTTCTGCCCATTATTAATTGTATTATATTTTCCTCATTGGCCAATTTGTAAATAAACATTTTGATTATCAAATCCATCTTTTAGCATAATGGTAAATGGTTTATAATCATTTGTAAAGTAACCAGTTGGCAAAAGATCAGAATGAGCAAATTGTCGATTTTCTAACAACGCATTTTGTTTTGCTTGTCCATCCGCGTTAAAAATTACATCATGTGAGGGGTTTTTAAAACTATTAATGATTAAATAACTTGTCATACTAATGATTGCCCCTAAAATTAGGACTAACAATAAAATAATAATAATTCATTTTTTATTAATTTGACGATAATGACGCCCACTAGACTTTTCCCTGATCTTTTCTGATGTTAAATTTTGCGTTTTGTTATTACTTATTATTCTTTTTTGATGAAGTTGAAATACTTTTCAACTAATTTTTTTATTATTAATAAATTTAGGATTTGATTTACCAGTAAGACTAAAACCAAATAATTTATTATTACAACGAAAAACATCGATTGGTTTTAATTCAAAAATTTTTTTATATTGTCGATGTTGATATGAAAAAAAGGTAATTTCTTCACTATTGATATCATATGTTTCTAATAATTTTGTGAGATATATCTTTAATCCTGCTTTGCACCCATCGCAAACACCTGATATATTGTTAATATTGCCCATAACTATCCTCGTTAATAATATAAACTTATTTAAAACAACTTTATATCCTCACTTAATTAAAACATTTTTTAAATAAAAAAACAATATTAGAAAGTAAATGCCAAATGAATTAATTATTCTTTAGTTAATCTTATTATTGAAACAAAAAAGGAAATTATTAAATAAAAAAAAGTTTAAAACCTTTAAACTTTATTTTCTAATTCCTAATTCTTCAATGATTGCTTTATATTCATTAAAATCAATTTTAGTTAAGTAAGCAAGTAAATGCTTTCTTTGTGCTACTTTTTGTAATAAACTTCTTCTTGAAACAATATCTTTACGATGAATTTTCAAGTGTGCAGTTAAATTGTTAATATCTTCTGTTAAAATAGCAATTTGTACTTTTGTTGAACCAGTATCTTTCGCATTTTGTCCAAATTTCGATACTAATTCTGCTTTTCTATCTTTTGAAACCATTAATAAATTTCTCCCTTCATTACTGTGGCGCATAATGTTAAATCAAAGAATTTAAGAAAGGGTTATCTTAAACCAACGAAATAACAACCTCATTAATATTATGCTTTATTCGCAAAAAATGCAAGTGTATCAACTAAATCTTGTTCTAAAAGATCAACTAATTCGGTTAAATTATTTATTTTAATATTTTCACGTAAATATTTTTTAAAATAAACAATAATTTCTTGATTATATAAATTTAAATCAACATCTAGCAAATATGTTTCAACAACTTCCTTTCCTTCAAATAACCGATATGAAGTCATTGATGGATAAAGATTCCCTTGTGCTCAAGTTTGTGTGATATAAACCCCATAAGGTAAAATTACTTTTTGTGGTAAATACATATTCGCGGTTGGAAAATTAATTGTTCGTCCAATTTGTTTACCTGGTTTTACTTTACCACGTAAATGATAATCTTCATATAATAATTTATTTGCTGCTGGTAAATCATGGTTTAACAATAAATTACGAATTTTTGTTGAAGAAAAAGCATCATCTTGACGAGTAATTAAATAAACATTTTCTTGGCCAAAAAAAGTGATAATTTGGTTAAAATCTCCTTCACGATTTTTTCCAAACCGAAAATCAGACCCAATAACAATTTTAACAACATGAAACCGTTCTTTTAATATTGTTAAAAATTGTTGCGCAGATAAATTCATAAATTCACTTGTCAATGGAACTTCTAAATAATAATCAAACTCTAATTTTGCAGCTGTTTGTTGTTTTGATTTATTATCTAATAATTTTGTATCAGTTTGATGTAAAAAATCAGTAACACTTTGTGACATTGTAAAAAATAATGTCGTTAAATGTTGTTTTGTTTTAATTTCCATTAACCGATTAATTAGTTTTAAATGTCCCAAATGAAAACCATCAAATAGACCTAAACAAACAATTTTTGCTTCGTTATTAGCTGGTTTATTTCATGCTAAAATTTTCATTAATAATGATCATCCTTATCTATTTTTTGTTGTTGGTTAATATCAATATTTGCCCATAACCCCCGCTGACAAGCATAAACATGTTTACCAATATGTTTATAAATTGCTAAAACATTTTTGTTTTTATCAATAATAAAAATAATTGGATCTGTATGATTAATAATAACTATTGGTTTTCCTTGTCTAATTTCTTCATCATAATGATAAAGTAATAACTGCTGTTTATTTGTGAACAAGGCATCATACATTGAAATTAAGCGATCAAAATTTACTTCTTCGGGAGCAATTGCTTTTGATAACAAAAAATTCCCTGATTGCGTTCGACATAAACTTTTAACCGTTGCAATTGTATTTAATTTTGCGGCAAGGTCCATAACCAAACTACGAATATATGTTCCTTTGGTACATAAAACACTAAATGTAATAGTATGGTCATGATGATTATATTTTTTCAACTTAATTTCTTTAATTGTAACTGTTCGTGGTTTAATTTCAACTACTTCATCGCGGCGAGCATATTCATAAAGTTTTTTACCATTAACTTTAATAGCAGAATATTTAGGAGGATATTGTTCATACATAAATCCATTAAATTCACTAAAAATTTTCTTTAATTGTTTCTTACGAAGCTTAAAGGGGGGCACTTCCTTAACAACATTGCCAGTAATATCACCAGTATCTGTTTCAACAAATAATTGCATTTCAACATCATAAGCTTTATCTGCTGTTAACAAATATTCACTCATTTTAGTCGCATTATTGACTAATACCACCAAAAGACCTGTTGCTAAAGGGTCTAAAGTTCCAGCATGGCCAATTTTTTTAATCATCAAGGTTTTCTTAATATCTTGAATAATTTGATTACTTGTTTTTCCAGCTGGTTTATTAATTAAAAAAATACCATCATGCATATGTTAAAATCACCCACTTCTTGATTCATTATATCATTTTTTGAGTTATTCCTAACATTGATTAAGATGACTTTTAATGCTTTTTAGAATATTTTTTGATAAAAGTAATTGATTATTAGTAAAATATAGTTTAAGATATTTATGTATGAAAAATAAATATTGTTACATTTATATCTTTCTTAAATTATTCTAGCCTTTCCTTTTGTGCTAAAATTTGTATTTTGTGGCAATATTTAAATATAAAATAATCTTAAAAGTTTGTTTTTCATACATTTATAAAAATTAATTGAAGTTTCTTATAGGCTGTTCATTTTTCTTCAATTAATTTTTTTTTTTTTTTTGTAAAAATAGTATAAAAACAAGAAAAAAAACAAGAAATTTTATCCAAAATTATTGTAATTTTTGAAATCTATGCTATTATTAATTTGTCTTAAGTAGACAAATAAGTAAATCAAATAAAAAATTGGACATGTTAGGTAATCTTTATTTTATTTAAAATAAAGGAACGAGCAATAAAATGTATAAATACCTAAATGGACTTTAAATTATTAAAATATCTCAAAAATATAAAAAAATAGGACATTTGCCCTATTTTTTTATATTAATTTATTATCTTGTAAAATCGCTACTAACCCTTTAAAAAGAAGACTTTTATCATAGTGATAAGGAACTAAATCTTTAATATAACTTGCATTGCCCCCTGTTAGCACCACTTGTGGAGCAGTTGCTTGGGTTGTAAGTTTGTCAACAAAAGCCTTTACAGTTAATAAATGACCATTAACTAATCCAATATTGATTGCTTGTTTAGTATTTTTTCCTAAAGTTGCATTTTCATAAGAATAATCAAATGTTTGTAATAACTGTGCTCGATTAAATAGTGCTTCAGCAGCAGCTTCTAATCCAGGCATAATAATTGTTCCCAATAAGGTTCCTTGTTTCAATAATGAAATTGTGGTAGCTGTTCCCATATTAACTAAAATAACATCTTGTGCTGGATATAATTCTAATGTTGCATATGACCCAACAATTAAATCCGCCCCAAGATTCCGTGGATTAGGAATGTCAATTGCTAATCGTTCAATTGTTAAATTTTTTTTAACTTGGTAAAACGGAATTTGTAAATCAAGGGCTAATTGATAGAATAAATCATCTCACATTGGTCGAACTGATGATAAACATAATAATGTTAAATTTGCTAAAGTTAACTTTATTTTATCTAAGGCTGTTATTATTTTTTGGCGAAAATTCTTTTCTGCAATTAATTCTCGACTAGAAATTGCTAAAAAAGATGTAATTTCTTGGGCGGGATTAAGAATTGCAAATTTAATTGCTGTGTTACCAATATCTACTAATAATTTCATTGTTATTTATCTCTCTCTTCTATAATTTCATTAATTGCTGTTAAAATTGCTTGAGCAACAATAATTTTACTTTGGTTAGGAATTTGCCGATGCATATTCTTGGTTAATAAAATAACTTCATTTTGATTAGAACCCATCGCTTTAATTTGATTAATAACAATTAAATCTAAATTTTTTTCAACTAGTTTTTGCTGGCCATAAGCTAAATCAAAATCATTTTGAACACTAAAACCAACTAAAATTTGGTGTTGTTTTAATTTCCCCAATTCAGATAAAACATCAATGTTTGAAGTTAATGTTACATCAAGTTGGGGATGTTCTCGCTTACTAATTTTTCCAATAATCGGTTTAGCAACTTGATAATCATTTAAAGCGGCACAAGCAATAACAACATCTTGTTGTGAATACTGTTCTAACATTGTTGTTAACATCTCCTGATTGGTATTTACCTTCTGATGATCATAATAAATTGGGACATCACAATCACCAACAACTGTTGTTAGAGCACACTTTGTTCAAGTTAAAACAGTATGTAAAGCATCACCCATTTTACCACTTGAATTATTAGTAAGATAACGAATATCGTCAAGAAATGTTTTTGTGCGGCCAAAATTAAGCATCACTTTTTTATCTTGTCATAGTTCTTTTCAATGTAAAAAATGGTTGATTTCAGTTAAAACATCTTCTCATTCTCAAGCCCGGCCAATTCCTGTTGTATTACATGCTAACATTCCTGACCGCGGTTCATAAACCTGAACACCATCATTTGTTAATTGTATTAAATTACGTAAATTAGCTGCAGAAAAATACATCCCACTATTCATTGCTGGAAAAACCATTTTATGACTTTGTACAACACTATAAACTAGACTTCCCAAACTATCGGTAAAACCATGAGTTATTTGAGCAATAAAATTTTGGGTCGCCGGATAGGCAATAAATAAATCAGTTTCAGCCGCAATTGTAATGTGCTCTGATGGATCTTTTTTATCATAATAGTGTTGCGTAAAAATATCTGTTTTAACCATCGGAGGAACTACTTTTAAAAACTTTAAGGCTCCCTGAGTTAAAATTAATTCAACATGATGGTCTTTTCTTAATGCCTCATATAAAGCAAGGCCTTTATAAGCGGCAACACTTCCTGTAATAACTAATATAATTTTTGCCATCAAATTCACCTTGCTTTCTTATCTTCTTGTTAATTATGTTAATTATACAAATAAAAATCGATATATTAAAATATTAATATATCGATTTTAGTTATTATTACATTACTGATCCTTTTTAGTAAAAAAAGCAGCTTGCATTCTTCGTTGTGATTCTGCAATAATTCCATCAACCAATTCAAGTCATTGTCCTTGTTCTAAGTATCGACAATAAAAAATGCGAATAATGGATAAACGTTCACCATAACGTTCTTGCACAAAATATTTTACTTTTTTCAAAATTGAAATATAAGCATATTGTAAATCTAATGGTTTTTGATAAATTTTTTGATAAACTTGCGCATATTCTTTAATTAACGCAGTAACTTTAAATTCTAATGTTTTTGTTCGTTCAAGAATCATTTGTTTCAAAATTTCATCTTTTTGCCCTGCACTATACTTTGCACTTTTCATAATATAATATAATTTAATTTCTAATGCTAAAACAGGATTATCATGTGAAATAATTTTTTCATTATTTACAATCAATGATAATTCCCGGATTACATTATCATAGAACTGACTGCAATTATTGCTTCCTAAAACTGACACTTTTTTCACCCCGTATAAATATATTTTTTTAATCCTTATAAGAAACAATCTCTAAGTGGCTGTTGTATACTATTATACTTATATATTATACATTATTTTTACTCCTTTTTGCGAAAAAAATATCCATAAAAACCGATTAATTAGGTAATGAAAACAACGGGTTTAATTATCATTTCCAGCAATATAATCATCATTTTTTAAACTATCAACCGAAGTCATAATTGCTTGTAACCGCATATAATAGTTTGATGAAGAAATAATTGGATATTTTTTATCAAAATAAACTTTAACATAAGTTAGTTTTTTGCGATATGTTGTTAATCACTTATGAGCAATTAAATTTAACTCTTCCATAATTTCACGTTGATTAACACTCATTGCATCTTTCCGTTTTGCTGGATCTAATTTTTTAAATAATGTTGTTGCTTTTTTCTTAAAATTAATTGCATAAGCAATAAAACCAACAACACCACTAATTTTAACTGGTGTTACATAAATTCCCAAATCATGATTACGACAATAATCATATTGAATTCGCGAAAAATCAGCGTGTTTTAATTCTCTTTGAACATAATTCAAATCGTTAAATTCTTTAATATTATAAATTTTAAAGTCCACATAATAATCATATGGTGTTAAAAAACAATTATTGGTATACCAACTATAACGTGAAATTGATTCAAAAATTTCTTCTTCAATAAATTCAAATTCACGGAAATAGTAGGTTTCTGTTTTCCAATAACGTTCTAAAATATAAAAAATTAATTCTTCACCATCAATATTATTTAAAAATCAATTTTTTTGAAAATTAATATTCCGATACTTTAGTAAGTCTTCTTTTTCAATTCTTTTACTTGCATCAATTTTTTGTAAATAATTATCATATTTTTTTACAAAATACTCATAAAATCATCGTAATGTTAACGTATATAAAATATAATAATAAGTAAAATCAGTTTTGAGAACATACTTAATCATTTTCATTAATGTTCGCAATAAATTATTTGAAATTTTGTTAGCTTTATTAAAACCTTGTACAACTTGAATTACATTATCACTTTTTTCAATCCCATTCCGTCAAAAAATATATGTTAATTCGCCTTCAGCATTCTTTTTATAACAAAAAGGAATAATACGAACAATAAGATTTACTTCATCATTTATTTGATATTCTAAATACCCCTCATTTTGGGTATCTTTAATAACTGTCCCCTTTTTAACGTTTTTTCGTATTTCACCAAGAACAGCTTGGAACATCCGTTCTCGTAACCCATTACTACTTTTAGGAGCATATTTTACAACCGCTAATTCCAATTCAAGTTTATCGTATTTGGTTAAAGTTTTAAGACCGTATTCACCAAGGGCAATGGCTTGATAACCTATTTTTTGAAAACTTTTTTTATAAGTAGTAAAAATTTCATGCATTTTTTTACGAATATTACTTGCTAAATTAAGTTGCTTGCTAACAATACTATTTAATTCTAAAAATTTTGCTTTTTTCTGCATTAAATTCGCCCCTATTTTTAATTTAATATAATTATAACAAAAATTATTTAATATTTATAATCTGATCATCAACAACATCAATCCCAAGGGCATTGGGATTTTTATTTAACCCTGGCATTGTAATAATATCAGCTAAATAGGCAATAAAATATTCTGCTCCAGAATTAATTTTAAGATCACGAATAGTAATGTGATTATCATTAGGATCTTTATTGCCAAAAATTGTTTGATGATTTTTAGCCATACAAACTGGCCAATCTTTATATTTCTTATCTTGTTCATAAAAAGCAATTTTTTCTTGTGCAACAGAACTAAAAGTAACTTTCGTTGTTTGATAGATTTTTTCACAAATAATTTTAATTTTGTCTGATAATGAAGTTGTGAGCGGATTAAATAATAATTGATATTGCTGTGGTTGGGCTGTTTGTTTAATAATTGTTTCAACTAACATTGAATTATCTTTAATTCCAAGATGATAAGTGTTATTAATTCCAAACGGGATTTTTTGTTCTGCTAATCAATTTGTTACTAATGTAATTTCTTCTGGACTATCTGTTGCAAATTGGTTTAAACAAACAACAAAGTTTAAATGATAATTTTGAATAATTTTAATATGATGTTCTAAATGAGCTAGCCCCTTTTGCAAACTAGCAAGATCAACTGATGCCAATTTTGTTTCATCAGCACCACCGTGTAATTTTAAAGCTCGAATTGTTGCCACTAATACTGTACAATCAGGAGTATATTCTTCTTTTAAGTTAATAATATCATTAAATTTTTCAAACCCTAAATCACTGCCAAACCCAACTTCACTAACAACATAATCACTTAATTTTAAGGCTAAATCAGTTGCAATTAAAGAATTTGCACCATGGGAAATATTTGCGAAAGGACCGCAATGAACCAACAATGGTGTTCCATATTTTGTTTGAACTAAATTTGGCAATAAAGCATCTTTTAACAGTGCTAATAATGAACCTGTAATTTGTAACTGGTGTAAATAAACTGGTTTATTTTCATAATTATAAGCAACGATTGCTTGATCTAAACGACGACGTAAATCATTAAAATCCTTACTCAATCCTAAAATAGCCATAATTTCACTAGCAGCTGTAATTTGAAAATGCTCATTTCGTTGAATTTTATCGTTAATTTTAATTTCAACACTTCGTAACGCACGATCATTAACATCTAAACAACGTTGTCAAACCACTCTTGCAGGATCAATTTGTAAAGCATTACCCCAATAAAGGATATTATCAATAATGGCACTAACCATATTATTTGCTGTTGTAATCGCATGAAAATCACCAGTATAATGTAAATTGACTTCGTTCTCTGGTTGCATCACACATTCTCCACCACCAGTCGCTGATCCTTTTAACCCAAAAACTGGACCCAATGATGGTTCTCGTAGTGCTAAGGTTGTTTGATAGCCTAAATGATTTAACATATCTGCAATCCCAATTGAACAAGTTGTTTTTCCTTCTCCTGCTTTGGTTGGATTAATTGCCGTTACTAAAATAAACTTTGCCTTTTTTGGTAAATGGTTAAAATTAAAAGCTTTTACTTTCGCAATGTAATCCCCATATTTAATTAAATTATCGGCTGTTAAATTAATTTTCGCCCCAATTGTTATGATTTTTTCCATTTTTTCAACTCCTTTTAATTGTTATTATAATAATAAACCATTGGAAAGTGCACAATATTTGCATCAATAAAACTTTCCCCATATTTAATAAAACCTAATTTTGCATAAAACCCAACAACTTGCTTTTGCGCAAATAAATAGACAGCAACAGGTTGATGCTTGGTTTTAACATATTTTAATAAGGTTTGTAATAATAAAATTCCCACCTGCTGATGACGATAACTTTTAAGAACAGCAATCCGTCCTAAAAACCACTTCCCGTTTTGTTGCAAAATACGCGCACAACACACTGGCTCGTTGTCATGGTATCCAACAAGATGATCAGCAGTTTGATCATACTGATCGACTTCTTCTGCTAAAGGAACTTGTTGTTCATCCACAAAGACAATTTTTCTAATCATAATAGCATCAGCATAAATTGAATTATTATTACCTAGTGCACTTTTAAAAATGATTGTATTTTGCATTTATTTTTATGGTCCTTTCAGATACAATACTTATATAAAAACATTTTAGCATAGAAAAGAGGGAAACCTTAATGGATAAGACCAAAATAATTGATGGAAAAATGGTTAGTGACTTAATTAAAGCAAAAGTTACAACAGAAGTTAACGAAATTAAAAAAAAGAACCATCGTGTTCCTAGTTTAACAATTATTCAAATTGGTGATAATAAAGCAAGTAGTACTTACATTAAAAATAAAAAAATTACCTGTGAAAAAGTAGGAATTATTTGTAATGTCCTAACACATCCAGAAACAATAACAGAAGCAGAACTTCTTAATATTATTAATCAATTAAATCATGATTCAACCATTGACGCTATTCTTGTACAACTTCCTTTGCCCCGCCATATCAATAGTGAAAAAATTATTAATAGTATTACAATAAAAAAAGATGTTGATGGTTTTACCCCCAAAATATTGGGTAATCTAATGCTTGGTCATTATCAATTATTACCAGGGACACCAAAAGGAATTATGTTACTATTGAAACATTATCAAATTGAATTGGCAGGACAACATGTTGTTGTTATTGGTCGCAGTAATATTGTTGGTAAACCACTTGCTAACTTATTAATAAACGCTTCAGCCACTGTTACGGTTTGTCACTCGCAAACAAAAAATCTAAGTTTTTTTACAAAACAAGCTGATATTTTAATTGTTGCTGTTGGACAAGCAAAAATAATAACTTCTGAAATGATAAAAGAAAATGCCATTATTATTGACGTTGGTATTAATCGAGACCAAAACAATAAGCTATGTGGCGATGTTGATTTTGAAAATGTTCTTCCAAAAGTTAAAATGATAACCCCTGTCCCTGGTGGAGTTGGACCAATGACAATCGCCGCCTTATTAGAAAATATTTTATATCTTTATTATCAAAATAATAATTTTTAATATAAAAAACCTTATAATTTTTTGTTTTAATTTTCTATTTTAAAAAAGAGAAAACTAACTTATTAATTATAAGGATTTCTTTATTTTAGTTTCTGCAAAATTGTTTCAATATTATTTGCATTATCTAATGAATGATCATAAATAAATTCTAAATCTGGACAACGATAAATTTCCAATTTATGTGCTAATTTACTACGAATCTCATTTTTATATTCTTGTACGACATTAGTAAGTTCTAATTCTGGTTTTGTCAATAATGAAGAATAGTAAACTTTGGCATGCCCTAAATCATTTGATAATTTAACCGCATTAACTGACAAAGTATTTAAAATTTCATCACGAATTTCACGTTGCATAATAAGTGTTAAATCACGGGCAATCAATGATTGCATTTTTTCAATTTTAATTTTATTTGCCATATATATTCACCTTATTCCTAACTTTACTAATATTATAACAAAGCATTCCAATAAAGCGAATATTTTTAAACTATTCCGTATTTAATTGATATATTCTTCATTTTTCACCGGTTGCTAACGCTAATAGTGTGCCATCTTGCACTTGAATTAACGAAGTTATCGTACTATGTTCAACAAAGGGTTTATCATAATTTGTAAAATAATTTTGAATACTTCCTTGGGCGTTCAGCACATACATATCATATTTTGCTCTGCCATTCCCCGATAAAGGAGCCCCCGCAATTAAAACAGTTCCATCTTGTAGTGGTGTTATTGCACTAATTGTACTAGGTTTAATTCACGGATTACTTTTAATATTAAAAATCTCTCTAGCACTATTTGCATATAAATCAAGCTCATAAATAATTTCATCAGTTTGTACTCAAATTTTTCCGTTTGATAATTGAATAACATTTTGGATATCATTAGCGAAATATTTGCCATTAATAAATCCAACTTTTGTCCCTGTCGAAGATAAATGATAAATATTTTTACCCCAAGTTGCTAACACTGTTCCATCTTGTAACAACGTTAATGTTGAATAATTACCATAATCATAGTCTGGATCATTAAAAATAGCACCTCTCTCCTGTCAGTCATCTCAGACATATTTATATTGATAAACTGTATCGTACTTTTGTCCTCAAAAAACGTCATCTTGTAATTTAATAATTGCTGTTGGAAAAAAACTATCGCTTTTTCGTTTCAATATTTTTGAATTTAAATCTATTTGAGATAAAATACCATTCTGACTTGGCAGAACAATATCACCATTATTAAACTGTGTAATTTTATTTTTTTTTGAAAAACGAATGCCATCTTCTCCCCAACCTGTCTCTTCTCGAAACAAAATATCTTTAATTTGGCCAACTCGCATATTTAATAAAGCATAATTAACAATAACAGAACTAGTTGCGATATATTCTGAACTTTCTGTTTTAACAACGATACTTGCTTGTCGACTATTAATTGATTTAAGATCAACAGCAACTTCATCAATAACAACATTTGGATTTTTTGCTTTTACAGCAGCTAAAATTGTTGTTGGTTTTTTATTTTCAATTTTACCTAAATTAACATTTTGTAAATCAGCAGATAATAATTTTTTTCCACTCGTATTAAAATAAATTGTAACCATATCATTATCAACATAAGTGGTATTATTAACTGTTGCTATAATACTAGCTTGATTTGGTGCAATATTTTGAACTATTATTTGACTAACAACTAACTTTGGGTTACTGTTTTTAGTAACCGTTAAAATGTTTTCTGGTGTTAACTGATCAACTTTTTCTCATAAGACTAAATTAGAGAGGTGTGTATTAATAGTTAGTCGGTCAGGATAAAAGTAAACATCAACATAAGAGTTATCAACATAATAAATACTAGAAGACTTTACATAAACACGAGCTTTTGTTTCAACAATATTCTGAATAAAAACATCTTCAGTTTTTAAGTCTGGGTTTTTTGCTTTAATAGCATTTAAAATAGTTGTACTAGTATTATTTTGAATTTTACCAAGCATTTGATTCTTTAACACGGTGCCCAATGAAACTCGGGGTCATTTTCTTAGATCAGTCACGATGTTTGGACCTAATTCTGTTTGTGAAAAGTAAAGACCTAAGGTTGTTCCTAAACTAGCAGCAATTAATAAGATTAATAGTAACCAAATAATTAATACATGACGTTTCATTTGTGTTGCACAGCAAAATCGATGATAACGCGTCATTGCTAAATGACGATTTTGTAAATAGCCTTTTTTATCCACTGAAACAGGGTTTGCTTTTATCAAAACAGGTAAATTTACTTCTTTTTTTACAAGATTATGTTCTTCAAGAAGAACATTTATAATTTCATCTTCTTCATCAGAATTAAATAAACATTCTTGAACAATTGCTTTAATATGTTGATTTTCATCAGATAAACTTTCTTTAGTAAAAATACCAAAACGACGTTTTGCACATTGCAAAAAAACCAAAATTTTAATATTATGTTCCTTTCGTTTTTTCACAATTTCTAAATCTTTAATTTCTAACAAAATTGCATTTTTTAAAAATTCTTTTTTTTCATTTTTTACAATTATTAGTTTTTGTTTTAACTTAATTTGACACTTATCACATAAAGTTTTTACACTAATGGTTTTCATACGTAAAACCTCCAGGATTTACAATAAAATAAAATATATATGCGATAAATACTCAAGGTATAGGGAGTTCAAAACAATAAAAATGGGATAATTTTAAAATTTTCACAAAAAAATGAGAATTTTAAAACTAAAACTCTCATAAATTTATAGCAAAATGCTATAATTATTTATGAGAGCATAGTTGTGGTTTCGCGATCTTGAGTATGCTCTCACATATATATTTTTAAATTAGTGAGTTATTGCAACTCACTTTTTTTATTATAACACTAAAAAAATAAAATAACACCGCCATAATTTGGAAATCTTTTTTATTTTAGTTTAACAAAGAATATAAAATCATAAAAATTATCTTTTTATCAAAGTATTCTTATGATAATATTTAAAAGATTATCAAGGAGGAACTATGAAACGTTGAACTTATCGAATTTGATATAAAGATTATCTTTGATATTATAAATTAATAATTGCCATTTTAGCCTTTACTTTTTTAGCTTATGGTTTTTATGCTGATATTTTCAAAGAGTTCTGATATGTCGATAAAAATTCTTATCGCTCTAGTTTACAAAATTATGATATATTATTAAGTTTTTATTCAGTTCAGGTTAATATCATTACGATTGTTTGATTAATGTTAGCAATTTTTAACCATCATCGTGAACAAAAAAGTTGATTTTTTTCAACAAACTTTAAATTAAGCATCTTAAATTGAAACTTATTAATGTTCTTTATTTTTTGAATTGGAATTATTATTGGGTATAAGAATGGGCAAGTAACTATTGCTGAGTACACTAAAGCGCAAATTAGTTGTACGGTTGTCACCCACTTTATTATGCCCATCTTGTTTTTTGTTTATACCTTATTATCATTTGGTGATCATCGTATTAGCTGAAAAAAAGAATTTTTAACAAAAGATTGATGAATTAGTTTAAGCTATCCAATCTTTTATTTAATGTATGTTTTAATTCGTGCTGCCGCTTGAAACCGTGATGGTGATACAATTTGAGCTTATCCCTATCCTTTTTTGGATATTGATAATCCCCTCATTGCTGGGTTAACAAAAGTTCAAGCCACTTTCTTTATTATCTTTGTTTTTACAGTTGTCTTTACTACTTTCCATGTTCTCTTGCAAAGTTTCAACAATGGAATGTATCGGGTATTTAATAAGTATCAAAATCGCACCTTATGATATAAAACAATTTATCAAAACATTAAACAAAAATTGAGAAATAAAAAAGCAAACAAAAAACGAAAATAGTGATAAATAACATATTAGTTATTTATCACTATTTTCGTTTTGCATTAGTAATAAATGCTGTTATCGCTGCTAAATATTGTGGCGGATTATAATAAATTCCCCGCACATGATCACAGTTAAAAACAACTCGATTACTAATTTTTTTACGTTCATATCTTCGTTTATTTTGATAAGCTTCGCGTCCCATTACATAAGGAGTTGCATGATCTTTTCTATTTAACAAATATAAAACCGGTAATTTTGCCAACTGATCTAAATTTTCACCAGGATTAATTTGTTCAGGATCATAACCGCGGGTATCAATCGTATAGCGCCGAATAGCGTAATAGTGCTCATAATAATTTACTTTAATCTTTAACATATAATAACGATACAAGGCATTTAAATTACTAATTGTTGAATCTAAAATCGCACTATTAATTAATTTGTTTTTAGCAAATGCTAACTTTAAATATTCCATAATTACAAAGGTTCCCATTGATCACCCGTGAAAGTTAAGTTCTTTAAGTTTTGGATCAATTGTTGTTTGTAAAAAATTAACAACTGCTGCTAAATCATATTTTTCATAATATCCCATTGTTGTTATTTTTGCTGTGGATTCTCCATGATTTCGTTGGTCAAAAACAAGAACATTATAACCCAGTCGCAAATAAATTAAACCAAAAAAGATAGCACGAAACTTATGCGAATTAAGACCATGTACTACCACTACTCATTTTTTATTATTATCATTTTTTACTCATGACCGAATTGCAACTGCTTTTAAGAGAACATCTTCATAGCCAGGAATATCATATTCTTGTAAATCTCATTTTTGTTCTAATTCAGCTGGTGTTAATGCCATTTTTTCAATTCGTAATCGTTTCGTTAAATCAGTAATATATTTTTTACAATATGCTTCTAAATCATTATTAGTTTTCTTTCACCACGTATGATGCGTTAATAAAATCCGCTTATCATGAAAAGTATAAAATAATTTAATATAAAGGGCATTATTACTCATATAATCTTTTAAATGTTCATTATCAACAATGCGATAACTATGGTCAGTAATTAATTCATGGCCGTGGGCTAAATCATATAAATCTAATTCTTCATTATGTTTTTTCGCCATAATCTTATTGTAAATCCGCTTTCGTAAACCCATATGGTAATAAATCAGCAATTGTTACAACATATGATTCACCCTTTTGATTATAAATTTCAAGTGGCACATCATGACCAACTAATTCTCATAAGAATTGTCGGCACATCCCACATGGTGACCCTTTTTGATTACTATCAGTATATAAAAACAGTTTAATAATGTCTGCTTTTTGATAACCTAAAGTATAAACTTGTGCCAAACATGTTCGTTCCGCACACATTGTCACTGAATAAGCGGCATTTTCAATATTAACACCACTCACTTCTGTTCCATCTTTTAAGACACAAATTGCACTAACATGAAAATTAGAATATGGAGCATATGCGTTTGTACTTAATAATTTTAATTTTTCAAAATAATTTGCCATTCTTCTAACTCCTTTTAACTAATCTTTAAATATAATTTAATAACATCAACTAGTGGCGGTAACATAATTAATAATCCAATTGCAATTGCCAAAATTGAATTAATTAAGGTTGCCGCGGCACAAATATCTTTAATTTTTTTAGCTTTAATATTATATTCAAATGATAATAAATCAACAAAGTTTTCAACCATCGTATTAATTAATTCAAACCCAATCACAATTCCAATTGTTAATAACAAAATCGCTCATTGTACATAGCCAAACTCATGCGGAACCATTTTTTGTAGTCAAATTCCTAGTCCAATTACAACTAATGATACAATAATATGAATAATTAAACTTGATTCTTCTTTAATTGCTGTATAAATTCCACGAAAAGCATTTGAAAACTTGTTTCGTAGTTTAAAAAAAATCTTTTTCTTTGTTGGTGATCCTTTTGCCATTATGTCTATCCCTTTCCTCTTCTCTTCCTATTCTATTGGAATTCGATGAATTTGTAAATCATTTAGAACTTTTCGTTGTAAATTAAACATTATTTCTTCTTCCGTTGGTGTTTGATGATCATAACCCAAAATATGTAACATCCCGTGGGTAAATAAAAAAGCAAATTCACGCCGCACTGAATGATTATATGTTTGTGCTTGTTCCAACGCTTTTTCATAACAAATAAAAATATCCCCCAAACTGCGTAATCCTGTTAATTGCAGTAAATCAACACTGTTTTCTTCTTCTAGAGCAAATGTAATAACATCTGCCACATAATTCTTTTGACGATATTTTTGATTTAATGTTAATTGTTCTTTTGCATCAACAATAAGCAATGATAATTCCAATGGATCAGTAATATTTAATATTGCTTTAATTTTCTGAAAAATTGCCATAAAATCAACTTGATATGGTTTAATATCAAATTTTGTTTCATTATAAATCGCAAAATCATCTTTCATTACCACACCTTGACACCTAACACTTTCTTGTTTTATTATAACAAATTAAATGATTATCTTCAGTAAATAATCTAATGTTGTTTGCTGACCAAAATAAATTTTAGCTGGTAAATATCAAAAATCAACAGTAAGATCAGTTTGATTTAAAATTAAATAATAGTTATTCTCTCATTTAATCTGTACAACCAGTGTTTGTCAATAATTTTGGACAAAATATTCTAATTTAACTTCCCTAATTTTCTTCCCAACACGTGATATCTCTTTTGGAACAAAAACATAATTTAATTCTTCCGTACTATTTTTTAAAATTGTTAAATAACCCTCATAATATAATTGAAGGGGATAATAAGCAAGCAAAACAAAAAAAGAAATTAAGAAACAACAACAATTTAACATTAAAATAATACCTTTCTTATTCATCTTTAACCGCCATTAAATTAAGTTTGGTTAAATCAATAACATTTACAAAAAATTGTTCAACAAGAGGATCGTGCCCAGCATAAATAATCATTTGCTCAGATTTCAAAGTAAATAGTAAGTTTAATAAAAGCATTTTACTTTCATAATCCACATTACTTAAAACTTCATCAATGAGATAAACATCACAAGATTGCAACAAAAGATTTAAAAATAAAATAATTTGGCGTTGCCCTTTTGATAAGTTTTCACCATTGTTGCAAACTAGTTGCTCAAGACTTAAACGATTCTGAGTTAATAATTGCTTGACAGCTGGTAATGTTAGAACTTGATAGTCACAATCCTGTTTAAAATTAATAATATTATCATAGACACTACCAACAAATAAAAAATCATCTTGATGAAACAATAATATTCTTGTTCGAATTACTTCTTCACTAAGCATTGCTAAATCAAATTGATCATTAAGGATTACTTCCCCACTTGAAATCGGCCGTAATTTTGCTAAGATTTCTAGCAAAGTTGTTTTACCCGAACCACTACGCCCTTTAATAAAACAATGTTTTGGTAAGACTATTGTTATCTTTTTTAAAATAAAATTATCATTAAGAAGATAACTTAGATTTGTAACGGTAAAAGATTTGATAGATGGCAAATCTGACCGCCTTTGTTCGTGTTGTTCTGGAAACAATAAAAATACTGTTTGTTGAAAAGCTTTTTCTAATTTCCCTTTCTCAACAATTAATCCTGATAATTGTGTTGTAAAATCATTAATAAAACTAGTTAAAGCACTATAAAACATTAAATTACCAATTGTTAAAGTCTGTTTTGTGATAAAACTCACTGCCAAATAGAAAATTAAAAAAGTAGCAAGTTGTGAAATAAAATTTAAAATTAACTTTTGAATAATATTATTTTTTTCAAAACCATAAGTTTCCATCAAAAAAGTAGTAAGTTTTTTGGTCCATTGGTAATTCAAATAACCTTCCAAATGCCGACTTTTTTGAAATTTAAAACTTTGATACAATTCTAATGTAGTATTTTCAAATTCCAATCCTTGTTGATATCAACGTTGGTATCAAAACTTGTTAATTTGTAAAAACAAAAAAGATAGGAAAAAAATAATGACATTTTCTAATAAAACAATTGCCAAAATTAAGCCATTTAAATTAAGGAGGAAAATAACTCCAATAATTAACATTAAAAAACTAAATAAAAGTTGCGGAAAAGTTGTTCCTAAAAAAGTTGCTAAAATAATGACATCTGCTTGCCGTTTTAACCATTCACTAGTAGTAAATCGTTCAAATTCAACAATAGAAAGGTGTGTTAAATTATTAACAAATGTTGTTAGCATTCTTTTTGTTATTTTTTGTTGAAAATACACAAGAATTTTTTGAAAAAAATAACTGAAAAGAACTCGAAAACAATAAATGATTAAGAAAATTGCAAAGAAAATTAAAACTTCTTGATGAAAAGTTGTTGTTAACCGATCAAAATAAACTTTAATAAAACTTTTCCCAAATAATATTAAAAAATTTACTATAACACTAAGAAAAATAGTTCACAACAAAAAACTAATTTGCTCTTTTAAAAAAAGAAAAGTTAAATAAAAAGTTTTTGTTTTATAAGTAAATTTTTTTCTTTTTTTAGTAAAAATAATTACTGCTTGAAATTTTATCATAAAATCATCAATTAAAACTCAATGCCCCTTCTCAGCACTGGGATCAGCAACAAAAAAACGATTTCCACGCCGTTGATAAATAACAACATAATGATAATAACCAGTTTCATTTAAAACATAGGCAATTAAAGGTTGTTCAAAGGTTAATGTTGATAATTCTTGTTTACTAATTTCAAAAGCAGTTAACACCAAATTATATTCATTTGCAATTTGACTTAAACTATAAACACTTAAAGCTCCTTGATAATTTTGAAAATGATGTTTTACTTCCCCAATCGTTAATTTTTGTTGATGATAGTACTCAATTAACATTGCTAAACAAGCATAACCACAGTCATCACTTTGTTCTTGTTTTACAAATGGATACCACATAAAAAACACCTCTTTTTCTAGTTATTTTTAACCAAAAAAGTGGTGTTTTCCTGTTTAAAATTATAATCAACAATGATAAACTTTACGATAGCCCGCTTTTAAACCAACACTTAAGAGTCCAAACAAGAGAACTCCACCCCCTAAAAAGGCATATCATATTGGCGGTGGCGGTGATAATTGTAATCACATGTGCACATGAGGAATGTATGGTAAAGCAAAAACAACCATTAAAATAAATAAAATTGGTAAGACCAACTGCAATGGTGGGCGGTCTTTTCAAAATGCTAATTTATCAGTACGCATAAAGAAAATCATTAGCATATGTAATAAAGCTCCTTCAGTAAACATTGTTGTTTGAAACTGCGAAATTAATTGGGCATTATTCCCTTGGTTTGGATCAACACTTCATATTAGAGCTACTGATGTTAAGATAATTCCCATCACAATAAAGTTTAAAACACTCATTAAGGTAACTGACGGACCATTTCACAAGGTAAAAGACAAAATTCCTTTTGTATCTCAACTTCGTGGCTTTTTAATATATTCAGCATTGACATTATCAAAAACAACAGCAACTTGTGAAAAATCAAACAATAAATTTTGAAATAAAATCTGAATTGGTGCCATTGGTGCAAATGATAATCATGCTGACGCAATTAATAGACTTAACATTAATCCAAAATTAGCAGCAACTGTTACTTTTAAATATTTAATAATATTAGCAAAAATGCTACGACCTTCAATAATTCCTTGTTCTAATACTAATAATGACTTTTCTAATAAAATGATATCTGATGCTTCTTTGGCAATATCAGTGGCATTATTAACAGAAATTGCAACATCACTTTTCCGTAATGCCAAAGCATCATTAATACCATCACCCATATATCCAACTTTATGATTATTACTTTGTAACGTTTCAATAATCCGTGCTTTTTGTAATGGCGTTAATTTTGCAAAAATATCATGGTTTTCAACAGCAATTATCAATTGGTCACGCGTCATATTTTCAACTTCTTCACCAACTAAAACACCGCGTGATTGTAAATTAATTTTATCACAAACAGCTAATGTGGTTTGTGGTGCATCCCCTGTTAAAATTTTCATTGTAACACCATATTTATTAATTAATTTTAAGGTTCCTTGCACATCTTTTTTAATAACATCAGTAAATGATAAAAAACCAAGAAAAATTAAGTTATTTTCATCTTCCAAACTTATTTGATTCTTGTTAATTGGTTTATAAGCCACAGCAATTAAACGAACCCCTTGTTGATTTAATAGTAACAAGTTTTCAATAATTTTTAATTTTGCTGCTTTATCAAGTGGCAAAATTTTTTGATTAACTTCATATTGGTGGCAAAGATCTAACATTTCTTCGGCGGCACCTTTCGTAACAATTATTTGTTCTGCTTTTGATGCTGTTGCTAATAAAACCGAAACACGACGACGGATAAAATCAAATGGCAATTCATCCAACAACTGATAATTTGATGCTAATTCCTTGGTATAATTAACTTTTCGATACCCAATAATAGCTTCATCAATTTGATTTTTCATTCCTAATTGGAAATAACTATTTAAATAACCATACGATAAAACCTTTGGATCATTGATTTTGTTAATATTATAATAATTTTGTAATTCAATTTTATCTTCAGTTAAAGTTCCCGTCTTATCGGTACATAAAACATCAATTGCACCTAAATTTTGAACAGCATCAAGCTGTTTAATAACAACTTTTTCTTTTGCTAAATTTTTACTTCCCCGTGTTAAATTTGCCGCAACAATCACTGGTAATGATTCAGGGGTTAACCCGACCGCAACTGAAAAAGCTAAAATTAAAGCTTCTAATCATTGCCCTGTTCGAATTCCATTTAAGACTAAAACAATTGGTACCATAATTAAAATAATTAAAATAATTAATTTAGTAATTTTCTTAATTCCAAAGTTAAAACTATTTTCTGATTCAACATTTTCTAATTGAGCATTAAGCATTCCTAAATAAGTATTAGCACCTGTCTTTAGCACAACTGCAATTGCGCTCCCAGCAACAATGCTGCTACCCATAAAACATAAATTTGATAAATCAAAAATTTGTTGTGAACCAGCATTAGCAATAATTGTTTTATAAATTGGTTCTCCCTCACCATTTAACACAGCTTGGTTAACGGATAAATTTTTAGTATAAATAATTCGCACATCACTAGGAACAATATCTCCCGTTGAAAGATAAATTAAATCACCTGGAATCAATGCTTTTGATTCAACTTTTTGCGCCTTTGCAACTAAACTTGGTAACATTGTTTCATTTACTGTTGTTAAGTTTAATTCCCCTTCTCGAATTACCATTGAAGTTTTTTTCACTAACTGCTGTAGTTCTTTTGTTGTACGAAAAGCTTTATAATCTTGAACTAAAGAAATTGTTGCACTTAAAGTCATCATAATTGCAATAATAATAGCACTAGCTAATGCTAAACTATCATTCATATTTTTTACAAAAAAAGTACCTAATTGAAATCCAAAAATAAAAATTAATAATAAATTAAAAGGATTGACAAGGGTCAAAACAATATTTTTTAACCATTTAAATTGTTGTGGTTTAATTTCCGTTGGATTAATATTTCGATGATATTCATTAACTTCATTATTATAATATCCAATTTTTTGTGCGGGAAGGTCTGCCATTATTGTTGGTAAATTATTTTGTGCCAAAGTTTTGTATTCAATAAAGATTTTCGTTTCATCAAATTGCTGTCTTGCTTTTTTCATCTGGCATAGCCCCCATTTGTCCTCTTAATCATATCATATTTTTAAAAAACCTTTTTAATAATATAAAAACAGGATAAGAATCCTGTTCAAATATTATTTATTAATTTTATGTCATTAAACCAGCTTCATATAATCGTTTGAAACGGCCTTCAACTTTTTTTAATTCATCAAAGGTTCCACTTTGAACAACTCCGCTCCCTTTTTCTAATACTAAAATTTGATCAACATTCTTAATTGTACTCAAACGATGGGCAATAATAATTGTTGTTCGCCCAGCCATTAGTTTATCTAATTCACCTTGAATTTCTTTTTCAACAATATTATCTAACGCACTTGTTGCTTCATCTAAGATTAAAATTTCTGGATTACGTAAGAACATGCGGGCAATTACTAACCGTTGTTTTTGTCCACCAGACAAAATAAATCCCCGTTCTCCTAAGACTGTTGCAAATCCTTCTGGTAGTTCAGTAATAAAATCATATAATTCCGCTTTTTTTGCTGCGGATTCACATTCAGCATCAGTGGCAGCAAAAGTTCCATAGCGAATATTATCATAAAATGTTCCATAAAGAATTTGTGGTTCTTGTTCAACATAACCGACATGATCTAAATATGATTTTAAATTAATTGTTTTTAAATTTTGATTATTATTAACATAAATTTCCCCTTTTGATGGGTCATAATAACGTAATAATAATTTTGAAATTGTTGATTTTCCAACCCCAGTTTCACCAACAAAAGCATAACTTTTTCCTTGTTTAAAATGAAAACTAAAGTTTTCTAAAATATATGGTTCATCTTCACCTTCAACATCATATTTAAACCAAACTTTATCAAAGACAATATCACCATTAATGTCTGTTAATGGTGTTGTTGTTGGATTAATATTAATCTTCGGAACTTGGTCAAAGATTTCTGCCACCCGTGTTGCTGAAGTTGAAGCTGTCGCTAAATTAGCTAATAAACGAACCACTTGAATAATTGGAAAAATTAACGAATTAATGCTCATTGTAATTGATAACATTACCGTTGGATCTAATCGATTATCATTAACAAAAACAATTCCAACAATTAAGGCAATCGTATTCATACTAGTTAATGTTGTTACAACAAAAGCAATAATAAGTGATTGAACCTTAATCGCACGCATACTTACTTTATAATATTCTTTATGAATATCATTAAAACGGTCTTTTTCATATTCATTAGTTCCTGTTGCTTTAATTAAACGAATGGCATTAATCCGATCATTAACATCACCATTCACATCAGAAACAACTTTTCGTTGTTTATACATTAAACGACGAATAAAGGTAAAACCAAACGAAGTTAATAATAAAATCCCAAACGAAACACCTAAAATAATTCCTGCTAACTCAGCAACCGTTGCTGTTCCATCCATATAAACAAGGTTTCCATTAGCATCAACAACTGGGACAATACCATTTGGACCATCTTGATATTGTAATACCCGGTTATCCAAAGTAAACATAATTGCAATACTTCCAATAAAAGTAAAGAAGGCATTTAAAAAGTTTTGTGGTACTTGAAACGCTTGATCACCTAAAATTTGGGTATCAGAAATCAACTTTGTCAAAATATCTCCCATTTTTTTATCATGATAATAATTCATATCTAAATCAACTAATTTATTTAGAACCTTAATTCGAATATCAATCTCAATTTTTCGAGAAATTGAACCCCCAACTAAACTTTGCAAATACAAGAAAAAGCCAGAAACAATAAATGTTGCTGCAAACCCAATTGCTCAATATAATAATGTTCCCCATGGCATTGAAGGATCATTAATGCTTGATCGTGCTAACATTCCGCTTGTTAATTGTGTCATAACAATATTTGTTAACTTTGGTAACGCCACTGTAATCCCACAGGTGATAATAACAAAAATAATTAAACATAATCACCGTAATCAAAATTGTTTATAATAAATTGATAATAATTTAAAAAACCCCATTGGATTTGTTTTTTTCTTGTTCCCCTTAACCAATTCTTGTTTCCCTTGAACATTGGATAAATTTGTACTATCACTATTTTTACTCATAATTTACTCCTTTTGTTTAATGATTGTTAAACACTTAACAAAATTATTATACGAATTTTAAAAAAAATTACAAGATATTTTTACAAATTTGTTAAATATTTAACATTTATTTACTAAATGGTTTTATTTCATTTTTAAAAAACGTTACAATTTTTTCTAAATCAGTTAATAACTTTTCATAATTTAGTTCAGATAATGTTTGCTCAATTTTTTGATCTAATTCATCAACCAGCATAAAAACAATTGGTTTTAATGTGAACCACTTTTCTGTTGGTGCTAAATAAATTACTTTCTTATTATTTTCTGGATGCACTTTAATAACATAACCCTTATGCACTAATTTTTTTGAAATAATACTAATATTAGCACGTGATTGATTAACAACTTGTGCTAATTCATTCATCGTATAGTTTGGAAATCGTTCAATTAAAATTAATAATCAAATATTTGAGATTTGAAAATCATCGAAACCATGTTTTTGTAACTCATTTTCAATTTGTTGTGAAAAAGCTTTATTAATATAACCAAGGTACCGAAACAACCTTCCCCGACACAATTCTCCTTCTAAGCCTATTTTGTTTGACATAAGTTTCTTCTCCTTATCATTTTTGTCCTAAATTTGTTCCTTTTTATTATCTTAACATAGATTAAAATAATGTTAAACATTTAACAAATATTAATGAAAAAAATGTTCTGTGCTATTAATAGCACAGAACATTTAATTTTCTAAATCATGAATTGGATTATTGTTGGTTAAAATTTCAATTTCAAAAACAATATTTTTTGCTGTTAACTTTCCTTTTTTCTCATCATTTACCCGAAAAGCATAATTATTATAAACAAATTCTTTAATATCGTTCTTTGGTTTTGTTAAATCATACCCCGTTTGCTGAGTAAATCATTGGTATAGTGTTTGTCCAGCACTTGCTGGTGGCGCTGCTAAATGCAAGTATTTTTGAAAAACCTTCTTAACTGCGGTACTCCCATGAATTCAAAACATATGATGACCAATTTCTTTTACTTGTCCAGTTTCATCATCTTCATCATATATTTCGCCAACAAGTTCTTCTAAAATATCTTCCATTGTAACAACGCCAAGAAAATCATTACTATCATCATTAGTACTGACAATTGCCATATGTAACTGTTCTTGTTGAAATAATTCTAAAGCATCATCTAATTTTAAATAACGGGAGAAAAAGATTGGTTCTGAAACTAACTCTTTAATTTGAACTTCTTGATGATCAATTACAGCAATAAAAACATCTTTAATGTTTAAGATTCCAATTACTTTTTCTGTGTCTGGAGTTAAAACTGGCATTCTTGTAAAACGTTCTTCTTTATAGAAACGTTGTAGTTCTCGTCATGTTGTATTACTATAAATTGCTTTAACTTTTTCTTTTGGTCGCATAATTGAACCAATCGTCTTTTCATCAAAGGTAATTGCTGATTCAATTAACTCCTTTTCATTTTTTTCTAAAACCCCTTCTGATTCAATTGTTGAAATTAACTCTAATAATTCATTCTCTGTTGTTGAAACACCATCTTTTTGTTTTCGTAAGATTAACACCCATGTAAATGGATAAAATAAAATTTTTCAAATTCATAAAATGTAAGCTGAAAAAATCGAAAACTTTTCAGGAAAGGTTTTTGCAATTGTTTTTGGTACTAATTCACCAAAAATTAATACCGTAAAACCAATCACAATCGTAGAAACTCAAGTTGCTGTTTCGGTATTGCTAATTAAGGTTGCAAAAAACAGGGTTCCAATCGTTGCTAAAGCAGTATTAATTAATGTGTTTGCAATTAAGATGGTTGCTAAAGTTCGATCATAATCTTTCACTAATTTATAAACGCGTTTTGCTTTACGAATATTTTTATTCGTGGTTTTGTTCTTGCGTTTGCTAACCTTATTTTTCGCCATTTGTTTCAAGCGAATTACATTAATTGAAGTAATTGCTGTTTCTGATGCAGAAAAGAAACTGGAAAAAATTAACAAAATAATCATTATTGGTAACAATACAGCAAGAGCGGTAGCCGTATCCATCATCAGTTTTACACCCCTTTATAACTTGTTCTGTTATTTATACATTATATATATTATATCCTTTTCCTTTAATTTTCTACCAGTAATCCAACAAAATATTTAATATTTTCTGTTAAAATCAAAAAAAATAATGTATAGTTATAAATAGACAACATCAATTATAATTAATTCTTAGGAGGAATAAAAATGAGAAAACTGCTAAGCACAATGGCAGCCCTAACAATTGTATCAACCACAGCAACGACTGTAATTGCTTGTTCTGATAAAAATATGGCATATTACACCCAATTCATGGATGGAGTCAATAACAAGGAAAATTTTATTTTTATGGTATCAGCACAAAATTGTATTCACTGTGAAAATACCAATGATACGACAATCGCTGATTTATATACTAATGGGCACGGAAATCAAAAATTTAATGATTATTTAGCAGGAAAATATGGTGCCCAATATGCCTTAAATAGTTACCCCGTTAGCGCTGAAGAACAAGCAAAAATTAAAAAAACACGTTTAATTGTTACTAGTGATATCAAAGATTTTAACGGTATTTGGCAACAAAAATGAGCAAAAAAAATTGCGGACTGAATCGTAACCCAAGAACGTAATGCCCATAAAATTAATGGTGAAATTGATAAAAGTATTACCGCTGAATCATTAGGATTAAACGGAACACCAACTTATGTTTATGTTAAAAATGGTAATTATGTTGGTTTTGAAACTGGTGAAATTGGTAATTTAGAGACTGGAGCAAATCCTAACCTATGAATGCAACGTTTTATTAAACACATGGTTTTAGAAGATTGAGATACTGATCATAATAAAAAATAATAAAAAATACTCAGATTAATAGTCTGGGTATTTTTTTAATTAAGCATTGTTAATATTGCATTAAAGATAATAAATAAATGATTATAAATTATTTGGTGGGTATACATTTTGCGTCGATCATTAATAATGATTGGCGCTCTTGTTGTCAAATTTGTCTCTAAAATCGGTGAGTTCTCTTTTAAGATAAATTTAATATTATCACAAGGTAATGGTTTATCACTATGTTTTAAAACATTAAATAAATAAGTTTGGTTAGTATCAACAATGATCCAAATAACAAGATCATCTTTTGTTAGTTTTTCTAAAAACCTTTTTGCAATAAAATCATGGGTCGTCATACTTGTATCAAACCCAAGTCCTAATAATTGATGATAAAAATTAATTAATAAGTCTAAATGTGTGTGCTCACCAATTAAATAAATTTTATTAGTTGTTTTTAGCATTGTTTTTAATTCTAGAATTGATGCTAAATTTTCATTTAATAGTTTTGTCATCATAACAGTGTGATTTGCCACTAAATCCTTAATTGTGTTTTCTAAAGGGTTAATACGGTGTAATTGATTAAGTTTTTTTAAATTATCTAATTCATAACGAAAAAAAATATAAAATTCTTTTCAACCAGTAAAACCTAGCATTTTACAAAACTTCGTTACCGATGAGACACTTGTATGTGATGTTTCTGCAACATCATTAATAATAAAAGTTTCGTTTGGTAATTTAGCAAAATTTAAAATAGTTTGTGCAATGATACCATTAACAGTATCATCATTACGATTAATAATTTCTTCTAACTTCTCAAGAATATTAGTTCTCAATTGCATGTTCCCCACCTGATCATTCCATGTTTTAATTCCTCAACTTTCAATTGTGATTATAATAAACTTGGAATGAAAAAAATTTGAGAGTTTATGAAAAATATTTTCCTAGTCGACGCCGTCTGTTCGATCCTTTACAACTGCTTCAATTTTTGCTAGAACGGTGAATAATTCTTCAAATTCAAACTTTTCAATTTGGTTACATACATGTTGGACATTATTTAATTCCATTTTAACCTCCTTTCAAGCACAAAATTACCAGTTGTAACGCCTTTTTCCTTGCAAAGAAAAAACTTTGCCCGAAGACAAAGTTCTAAATAATACTAACATTTAAATTATATTGTTTAGCAACTTCTGGTTTATCTGTTACTAAATATGAAACATCTTTTGTTTCATAAAACTTAAAAAATCCCACCTTATCAAATTTAGTACTATCTGCTAACAGAATTTTTGTTTGTACTCGTGCTAATGCTGCTAATTCAACCCGGGCTTCTTCTTCATTACTTTTATAAACTGCCCCTGTTTCATCAATTGTATTTGCTGAGAAAATAACTTTTGAAAACTGAATTAATGATAAACTTTCTTCACAAAGCGAGCCATAAAAAGCTTGTGATTTCTCTCGTAATTTACCCCCAATTAAAACATTATATTGAACATTAGAATTGTCTTTTGCCAATTGCAAAATTCGAAATGAATTAGTAACAATTTTAACGGGTTTATCAATTAAAGTCACAAAAACTTCACAAGTTGAACCAGCCCCCACAAAAATAACATCATTTTTTTCTAAAAGATTTAAAATCTTTTTGGCAATAATCATTTTTTTATCAAAATTAATACTACTTGCACGAACATCAATACTACACGACTTATTATGAACCCCCAAAAAGTTAATTCCACCATAAGACATTGTGATGATACCTTCATTTTCAAGTTCTTTTAAATCACGACGGGCTGTTGTGGCAGAAATATTAAATTTTGAAACATATTCAAGAACATGATTCATTTCGTGGAAAGGTTTTTGGCAGAGATATTCCAATAATAAGTCTTTTCGTTGGACTCTATGCATAATATTCTTTACTCCTTTTTACTATTTAACTTTGTCCATTTTAATTATAACAAAAAATATTATTTATCAAAATTCTCCAAAAACTTTCGTAGATTTTCGACAAGTTTTCAACTACGTAAAACTTGATGTAATTCATCAGGACTTGCTTTTTGCATTGCCCCAATACTATCAAAATGAAGATTTAAAGCTTTAATTCGTTGTGATCCCAATCCTGGAACTGACTCTAAAATGCTTGTTGTTAATGCTTTTGTTTGTCGACGACGAAAACTACTAATTGCAAAATGATGAACATCATCTTGGATTTTTGTTAAAAATAAAAATAAGCGACTACTTTTATTAAGGTAAACCTTTTCTTTTGTCAAATTAAGAAGATGATCAGTTTTATGTTGATCATTTTTAACTAATCCAATAACAGGGATTGTTAAATTTAATTTTGTTAATTCATTTAAACAAGCATTAACCTGTTGAATTCCCCCATCCATGATAATTAAATTTGGTAATGGCTGGTCAGTTTCAATAGCTTTTTGATAACGCCGTGCAACAACCGCAGCAATCCGATGAGCATCATCTTGTTCAATAATAGCAAGATTATATTTGCGATAATCATTCCGTGATGGGCGACCATTTTTATAAACAATCACCCCACCAGTGACAAATTCATCATTAATATTTGCAATATCAATCATTTCAATTAAATAGGGTAATTCATTTAAATGTAAAAGATTTTGTAATTCTTGTAAAACTTCAACATTATTTAGTTGGCGCTGAGCTGTTGATTGTGATTGCAGGTAAGACTCATAACTGTTGTCGGTTGCTAGCCGCATAATTGTTTTTTCCGCTCGGGTTTGGGGATGAAAGACACGATTATCAAATAATAAATTTAATTCTGGTAAAGCAATTGCTTCATTAACAATAATCTTAGTCGGTAAAATATTTTTCTGATAAATATTTTGCAAATACAACCGATATAACTCTTGATAATCATCTTCAACTGTTACTTGATAATATTCATAATCCTTATAACTTAGTTTTCCAGCACGATAAAACAAAGTTGTTAACACTAAATTATGATCAGTTTGATATAAACTAATTACATCTAAATTTTCATTTTGATTTAGCATTTCAACTGTTTGTGACGATAAAGTTCAATCTAAATTACGAATTAATAATTTTAACTTTTGAGCCTCTTCAAATTGCAAATTATTTGCTGCTTGTAACATTCGTTTTTCTAAAAGTTCTTTTGTTTCATTAAAATTTCCTTTAAAAAAAGCATGAACTTTTTTAATCATTGCTGCATAGTATTCTTTTGGAACTGGCTTAAAACAAGCACCAGAGCATTGGTTAATATGATAATATAAACACGGTTTACCAAGATTTCCTTTACAACGTCGTAACGGATATAATCGTTCTAAAACTTTAATAATTTCACGAGCATGGCTTCCTTCGGGAAACGGGCCATAATAACGGGCATATTTTTTATGAATATTACGAACATATAAATATTGGGGATCTTCTTCTTTAGTAATAACAATATATGGATAATGTTTATCATCATTTAATAAAATATTATATTTTGGTTTATATTGTTTTATTAAATTATGTTCTAAAATTAAAGCTTCTTTTTCTGTTTTTGTAATAATTGTTTCTAGTCGCGTAATTTCTTGGACCAAACGAGTTGTTTTATAATTATAAACTTTATTAAAGTACGAACTAACCCGACTTCGTAAATTTTTTGCTTTTCCAACATATAACACTTGGTTATAATTATTAAAAAATAAATAACATCCTGGTTTTGATGGTAAAATTTCAACTTGTTCTTTTAATGATAACTTTGTTGCCATTTCTTGTTTTTCCCCTTAGATTATATTAATATTTTATGCTTAATTACCTTAATTAGCAACTAAGATTAAATTTCTAAAAATAAAAAAAACTACTTTTAATAAAATAGTTTTGTTAATTTTTTAACGCTTTTTTTGATTCATCCACTAACATTTTAAATTCACTTGGATTATGAATTGCTAATTCTGATAACATCTTACGATTCACTTCAATATTAGCTTTATTTAATCCATTCATAAATTGCGAATATGACATATCATGTTCACGCACAGCGGCATTAATTCTTTGAATTCATAATGAACGAAAATCTCTTTTACGTTGTTTCCGATCACGAAAGGCATATGCCAATGATTTCATTACTTGTTCTTTTGCCTTTTTGTAATGGGTTGATTTTGTTCCAAAATATCCTTTTGCTTGTTTAATAATTTTTTTACGACGTTTTCTTGTTGTTGGTCCGCCTTTAACTCTTGCCATGTTTCAATACTCCCTTCTTGTCTAAATTAATCTTGTAGTAATTGTTTTAGTCTACTTTGATCCGTATAATCCATTACCCCCGCTTTACGTAGGTGACGTTTTTGTTTTGTTGATTTATTTTGAGCTAAGTGTGAAGTATAAGCATGAGCAATCTTTCATTTTCCCGTTCCAGTCACTTTTACTCGTTTTGCTAACGATTTTTTTGTTTTCATTTTTGGCATAATTTTCCCTCCTTCTTTTATCTTAATAGTTAATTTAATTAATTATTTTTTCGGTACGACATACATATCTAAAAACAAACCATTTAATTGGGGTTCTTTTTCCACTTTTGCTAAATCTTCAATATAACTAAAGAATTTATCTAATGTTTCTTTCCCAAATTCAGGGCGAGCAACTTCACGACCACGAAACTTTAATGAAATTTTAACACGATTACCATCCATTAAAAATTCACGAACTTTTTTTGCTTTAAATTCTAAATCATGATCACCAATTCCAGTACGTAACCGCATTTCTTTATTTTCAGTTACATGTTGATTTTTCTTGTTTTCTTTTTCTTTCTTTTTTTGTTCATATTTATATTTTCCATAATCAACTAGCTTTGCTACTGGTGGATTTGAAACCGCTGATACTAGTAATAAATCAAAGCCTCTTTCTTCCGCAAAACGAATTGCTTCATTACGTCCTAATGGTCCAATTCTGCTACCATCATCCATAATAATTAAAACTTCTCGTGCTCTAATATCATAATTCACTTGATCAATATTTTTATTGTTTTTAGTAGGTTGATTCATCCAATCCCTCCATTGTAATTAATTAAAAAAACGCTCAAAAGTAGCGCTTTAATTAACAAGAATTATATCTTAAACAATTAATTATTAATCGTTATAAATCTAATTTAATCTTGTAAAACCTATTAACCACACTAAAGGGCATAGGTGAGCATTAGCTACTTTAACATTTTCCAAGGATAATTATATGTTTTTTATATAATTTAGTCAAGATAATTATTATTTTTGTTGTAAAAGTATCTAAATTTACTTATTTTTTACTCAATTAAATTACTATTTTTAAAACATCTGACACATCATAACAGCCATACAAAAAACCATCCCCAGCAAACATCAATTCAGATAGCCCTCTTTTCAACTTAACTAAAAGTAATAAGTTTTGTTCTTTTATTCTATGATTCTTCATCAAATCCACCCGATAAACTCCCCTATTACTATCTTTGTTAACAACAGCATAAAAAAACCATTCCAAGCAGCAGCAGACACTATATTCCTTATTTCCCCACTAAAAATAAAATGTGTACCTTTTCTAGCATTATGCAAATATATCGGGTAAATAATACTGTCATCATCAAAAATATATAGATAGTACAAGATATCGTTCACCAAAAATAGCTCTTTTTGCCTTGTTTTTCCTCCTATAACATTTACTCACAAAAAGCTATTACCATTCTTCAAATCCACCCGATAAATAACACTTCCTCCATCAACCTCACCAAGAACATACAAAAAAACCATCCCCAGCAAAAAGCAATTTTTTCAAATCATTAAACATTTTAAATTCTTTATGATTTTGTAAAGTAACCTTAATTAAATTATTATACCCCATAATTAATTTACTTGTTGCTTGTGCTGTAATAACAATCCAAATATTGACACTACCTTTAGTCAAATTAATCTGTTGATATGAACCCTTATTTTCATCACCATAAATATCATAATGATAATCGACATTTAATTGTGCTTTATTACTAATTGTTTTAACTACTTGTTCAATAACGGAATTATAAACATTACGAATATCATCTCTTGATACTCTCTCAGGATTTGGGACAGACAATAATTCTGGTCCAACCAAAGTTTTAATTTCAGCAATGTTTGATTTTTTTTCGCCTAACATTGGTAATGTTACTGCTAAATAATTAGTGTTATTAACTAAAAACTTACTATTAGGTCTTGCTTTAATCATTACTCAAATTTTAGCTGCACTTGTTACTAAATTAACCGGTTGAAAAACAGCACCCTTATTATCTGAAAAAAGATGATAATCATAATCGTCAAAAGTTGCTCCCCGTGAATGGATAATAACTTCTTGAAGAATTAAGTATTTTAAACTATCTTTAATCTCGTTTTCTTCAACTTTGTAAATATTTTTTGCATTAATCATCTCAGGACTTTTAATTCTTGTAATTGCGCTTAAATCATAAAGAACTACTTGTGTTCTTTGATGCAAATATAAATATAATTGTCATCCCCCAATACTAGCAGCAACAAGAAACAGTAATAAAGCAACACCTAATATTACAAAAATTTTTATTAGTTTTTTATTGCGGTGATCCAACATTACAAATGTTTTTCTTAATCCTTGTACAATTTGATGTTGATTGTCCTTTAAATTTTCAATTGTTTGCGTCAATGCCTGTTCATTGGGAACACCACTATTATCAACAACTAATTTTTTTGGTTGTGATACAATATCTCGGGAAGGTACATCCCGATAAACATTAACTGTATTATATTGAAGTTGTGTTTCTAAAATATATGATGGTAAAATAATTTGTCCTTGTTTTAGTAATTCCTTTGCTTCTGAAGATAAATATCGAATATTATTTTGCAGAAAAAAACCATATAATTCTCTATTATGTTTAATCAGTGCAAATGGAATAATATTTTGATAAGTACTTACTTGATCATTAACAATAATTTGATAGAATTGCATTGTTTTAATAAGCTCAGGTTTTTTTTCTTTAATCGATGACATAATCTTCTGAAAGTTAGTCTTACACTTATCACATAATTTATTATAGTTAAAAGTAATTTTAGAATCCATATGAACTGCTCCTCAATATTCTAACTTTAGTAAAATTAATTTTGGAGCCTTTTAAATTATAGTCATTTAAGTAAATAATGTGTTCATAATTAGTTTAATTTTACTATAAGTAAAAGAGTAAATCAAGGATACTTTTTTCCTCGTTATTAAATATACTAATATGTACCTTATTAATTTTGCCATAATGAAGCCTTTTTTTATCCTTAAGGATTTATTTTAAAATTGTACTTTTTGATAAAACAAAAAAGGATTTTAATTACATATTTTTAAAAAAATTATAATTAAATTGAAAAAGGATTTGCTTTTTAAATAAAAACGAATTTGAATCTGATTTTATTATTGATTTAATTGTTCATGAAACTGTTTTAACATTATTTGTTGGTCACTTGTTAAAATATCAATATTAGCTACTAAAGCATCAAAAGTGGTTAAAGTATATAATGGAATTTGTAATTCGTTAAAAGCTGTTATAGCTTTTTTTAATTGATAATTAAAAATTGCTATAACAGCTACAACTTCCAATCCCGCTTGTTGTAACGTCTTGACAACTTCAATCGCAGAGCCACCGGTAGAAATTAAATCTTCAATCACAATCACGCGTTGTCCTGATTGATAAACTCCCTCAATTTGATTTTGTTTACCATGCTCTTTTTTACTACCTCGAACATATCCAAATGGTAATTGTAATAAATGCCCTAATAATGCAGCATGCGGAATCCCGGCCGTTGCTGTCCCAAAAATATTTTCAATTTTAATTCCTGCTAATTTGGAGTGAACAATATGGGCAAATTCTTGAATAATTGCTCACCGTAATTGTGGATATCCCATAATTAAACGATTATCAATATAAACTGGTGATTTAATGCCTGATGCTCATGTATATAATTTAATTGTATCAACATTAATTGCTTTAATATTGACTAATTCAGTAATAATTTTTTTCATTTTATCCTTCTGCTCCTTCTGTAAAAATTGCTAAAATTTCTTGATAAACCGCAAATGGGTCAGAGGCCATTGTAATTGCACGACCAACTACTAAATAATCTACCCCTAATCTCTTTGCTGCTAATGGTGTTGCAATCCGTTTTTGATCAGTTTGATTTAATGTTAATTGAATACCAGGAGTTACTGTTTTTAAATTCGGAAAGTATTGTTTAATCAAGGTTACTTCTGATGGAGCACAAATAACACCATAAAAATGATTATCAACAGCCATTCTAGCTAAATTTTTAACCAACTTGTTTGTTGTCAATGTTGAAGATAAAAACATTTCTTGTATATCCATGTTATCTAAACTAGTTAAAACTGTTACTCCCAATAATTTAATATTCGTATCTTGTACAATGTTATACGCTAATTCCAAGGTTTTTTGCCCACTTGTTAAATGAATTGTCACAAAATCAACTTGGTATTGTTTTAAAGCGTTTAACGCCTTTTCAACTGTCACAGGAATATCATTCAATTTTAAATCTAAAAAAATCGTATGCCCTTGTTCTTTTAAATCAGAAATAATTTCAAAACCAACCGCATAAATTAATTCCATTCCGACCTTCAGTGCTAATTGTTGCTGTGGAAATTTTGCTAAAAAACCTTCTAATTGTTCCCGTGAATTAAAATCACATGCAATAAAAACCTTATTCATTTTTTCCCTCCTTTTGATGAGCAATTCCAACAATTTCACTAATATTATTTAGTTGATGTTGCTGACAATATTCTAATAATCCCGACTTAATCTCTCTTACTAAATTAGGATTTGTAAACAAACTAGTTCCAACCGCAACCACCCTAGCTCCAGCCATTAAAAATTCTAAGACATCATTTGTTGAACTAACACCACCCATCCCAATAATTGGAATATTAACAACACTAGCAACTTCATAAACCATCCGAACAGCAATTGGTTTAATACAAGGACCACTTAATCCACCAATAATATTCCCTAAGGTCGGTTTTTTGGTTTTAAGATCAATTTGCATTGCTGGAATTGTATTAATTAAGCTAATTGCATCAGCATGTTCTTCTTGACAAATCAGAGCAAACTGCTTAATATCAGTCACCGATGGTGATAATTTAACAATCAATTTCTTTTTTGTTAAGACACGTCGTACCCGCTTGACAATTTCTCGCGTAATAACTGGATCGGTTCCAAATAAAATTCCCCCTTCTTTTACATTTGGACAAGAAATATTTAATTCAACAAAAGTAATGGTAGAAATATTGTTAATTGCTTTTGCCAAAGTTTCATATTCTTCAATTGTTTTTCCATTTAAATTAACAACAATTGGAATTTGAAAAGCTTGAAAAGTTGGGACAATTTTTGCCTGAAATTCCTTTAACCCCGGATTTTCTAAACCAATGGAATTAATAATTCCCCCCGTCACTTCTGCCAACCGTGGCGACGCATTCCCTGATCGTGGTTCTAAGGTAATCCCCTTTGTTGTTAACATTCCTAATTCATTAACAGCAAAGAAATCTTGATAACATTCACCATAACCAAAGGTTCCACTGGCAGTTGTTAACGGGGCATTTAAGGTATATCCTAAAAACTCTGTTTTTAACATCTTTATTTTTCTCCTTCTTGCTTCTCATATTCAACAATAATAATTGGCCCATCCGTGCAAATTTTCTTATTAATCCCATCAATTGTTTTTGAACAACCCATACAAGCTCCAACACCACAAGCCATATGACTTTCATAAGAGATTTGTGTTGCAATTTGCTTTTGTTTTGCAATTTGATTAATTTTTGTTAAAACAACATCTGGCCCACACGCAACAATCATTTCTGGTTGGTGTTCTTGTAAATACTGTTCTAATGCTATAACAATGTTTTGCTGGCATCCAATTGACCCATCATCTGTGTTTAATAAAAAGGAAATATTATCTTGAAATAAAGATAAAACATTTAAGGCATTTTTAGTTCGTCCCCCAAAAATTGCTGTATACTTAATACCTTTTTTAATCAAATCATCAATTAACGCTTTCATTGGCGCAATACCAATTCCTCCCGCAATAATTAACAAATTATTGCTTTGCTCTGGAATTTGAAACCCCTGTCCATGGGGACCCTGAATTTGAACTGTTTGACCAACCGTTCATTTATTTGCCATATACCAGGTTCCCAACCCCTTGCATTGATAATAAACAGCAATGGTTTCTGCTTTAACATTAATATCAAAGAAACTAAATGGTCGCTTTAAAAAGAACTGCTGTGATGGTTCGATTAACATAAATTGGCCTGGCTGAGCAATTCTACTAAGTTGTGGAGCTTTAAAAGTTGCTAGTCATAAATCAGGTCCCAACTGCTCATTGGCTAATAATGTTGTTGTTTCAATTATTTGTTTTCCCATAAATTATGCTCCTTCCTCATTTAAATGATGAATTATCCCATTATGAATATTCATAATTGGTCAACCGGTTAAGGCCGTCCCCAAAAAAGGCGTATTTGTTGCTTTTGATTTTAATAATTTACTAGTCACCGTTTGGGTTAATGCCAAATCAATTACTGTAAAGTTAGCTTGATTATTAACCTTTAATTGGACATCATGATGTTGAATTAACTTTTGGGGATTAACTGTTAAAGCATTAATAATTGTTGCTAATGGTACTTTTTGCGGTTGAACTAATTTTGTGTATAACAACGGAAAAGTTAATTGTAAACCAATAATCCCCATTGCACTAGTTACAAACAATTCTTTTTCTTTTGCTTGGTGCGGAGCATGGTCTGTTGCAATCACATCAATTGTGCCATCATTTAAAGCGGCAATTAAACTTAATTGATCACTTTTTAGATTTAAAGGTGGATTCATAAGATAATTACCATCATTTATTAAGATATCATCTGTTGATAATGTTAAATGATGTGGTGTTACTTCACAAGTTAAAAATGGATTAATTGCTTTACTCTTGCGAACTAAAGCGACACTTTTAGCCGTTGAAAGATGACATAAATGATATCGTAACTGCAACTGATTGACAATTGCTAAATCACGCCTTAATGGTCCGGTCTCATAATTTTCATCAACTCCAGTTAAATTAAATCTTGCCGCAACCGTTTGATTTAAAACAATTGTTGATGGCGATAATTCCTGGCGGTTATCAACATGTAACGAAACTAATTTATTATTAGTTTGTCCATATTTTAAAGCTGTTAGTAGTAAATCTTGATTAGTCAGATAAATACCATCATCACTAAAACCAATAACATCTTCACCGAAACTAGCAAAATCAACTGCTTTCTGCCCCGCTAAATTATTAGTAATAGCGCTAAAGAATTGGATATTAATTGGTAATTTTTTTGCTTTCATTAATAATGGCGCTAAAACGGTTGGATGATCAATAACAGGACTTGTATTGGCCATTACACAAACTGTTTGATAACCACCATATAACCCGCTTAAGGCACCACTTACTAAATCTTCCTTCTCTGTTTGACCAGGCTCACGAAAATGTGCATGTAAATCAATAAAACTTGGCACAATAATACAAGTTGATGATAATTTAATTTCTGTTCCTAGCACTGCTGATCCAATTTGAATAATGGCATTATCTTGGATGGTAATATTTGTTTGTTGAAAACCAGTTGATAAATAAACCTTAGCATTAGTAAAAGTATAAATCATTTTAGTTCGCACTTAAAATATTATTCAACAAGGCCATTCGCACAAAAACTCCATTTGCCATCTGATCAAATATTTTTGCCTGTTTACATTCAACAACATCATCATCAATTTCAATCCCACGGTTAAATGGCGCTGGATGCATAATAATTGCAGTTGGTTTCATTGTTGTAACTAAAACTGGCGTTAATTTATAATTATGTAAATAATCTAAATGGTATTGTTCATTATTAGCAAAACGTTCAAATTGATAACGCAATAACATTACAACATCCATTTTTGGTAAATTCTCTTTAAAATCAACACTAACAACCCCCGGCATTTGCAATTCATTAATTCCTGTCGTATAAACATTCATTCCTAACTTTTGCATAATCTGAATATTAGTTTTTGCAACACGAGAATACTTAATATCACCAACAATAATAATATTTAACCCAGCAAAATTACCAAATTGTTCTTTAATTGTTAACAAATCTAATAAGCTTTGTGTTGGATGATTTCCCGAACCATCCCCGGCATTTAAAATTGGAATCTTAATTTTATCAATTAAAGCATCATAATAATTATTTTCTGGGTGGCGGATTACTAATGCATCAACCCCTAATGCTTCAAAAGTTCTGATGGTATCATATAATGTTTCACCTTTTTTTGTAGCACTAAATTGCTCATTAAAATTTAAGGTTTTGCACCCTAATTTATGAGCAGCAACATCAAACGAATAATGTGTTCGCGTTGAAGGTTCAAAAAATAAGTTTGCCACAATTTTTCTTTGCTGATAATCTACTTTTTTAATATTATTTTTAAATTGCAAAGCTTCCATTAAAACAGCATTAACTTCTTGCTCATTTCAATCATCTAAATTAAAAAGACTTTTACTTTTCATTCTAATACTCTCACTTTCTGTTACCTTTTTTAAACATAAAAAAAACTTACTTAATTAATAAGATAAATCCAATTAATTAAGTAAGTTTTAAAATGATGGGGAGAAAATAAACTTAAGAACAAATGAGAAAGAAAAGTAAGAATTCTTTGCAGAAGATGTTTACTCTTATTTTTAACACAATTGTTCAATTTTCGCATTTGCATTTACTATCACCTTAATAATATATAATACCAAAAAAAATTAAATTGTAAAGCAAAAATAATGTTTTTTCCTCCAAATTTTAAAAGCTAGTTACTATATCATCCAGTCGATAATGCTGCTATCTTGTGATTTTAACTTATAAAGAACTCTATTTTCATTTGTTCATGGGTTCTTCCAATTATGTTTTTTTTGTTTTTTGACTCTTCTTTTTTATTTGTCTTGCCCTCTTTTTATCATTTCGTGCTTGACGATACTTTGTCACTAATTCATTATGTAAAGTTTTTCATTCATTGCGATAGTAAACTTTTAAACCGCGACGCTCTTGTAAATTTGAGCTATTTTTCAATTCAACACGTTGACGAAGACGCAGTTCTTTTGTCTTTGGTTCCGCATAATTCCGACCAGTAAAAAAGAACTGAATCCGACCCAAATAATTAAGCGGAACAGCGGTCCCCTTATTTTTTGCAATTTTATTAGCAATTAAAATAAAGGGAATGTAAAGCACAGCCATTAAAATTAAATTTGAGAGAGCTAAAATAATTCCCTTCCAACTTCCCGTTGTCAGAAAACCACCAATTCCCACCGGCGCCATTCAAGGAATTAATAATGCTGCTCCTGGCACAACACCAATTTGCATTCAAAACCATGTTCAAACTACTAGTAAACATGACCCAATAATGGCGGGAATTGCCATCACAGGGTTTAAAAATAACGGATATGCAAAAGTTACTGGTTCATCAATATTAAAAATTCCTGGAGCAATTAAATTTTTTGAAATAATTCGGGTCTGTTTATCACGCCCCATAATTAAAGTCATAAGTATTAACCCCAAGGACATTCCTCATCCCCCTAAAAAGATGAAGGCATCAAAAAATCCTAGCGAAAAAATAAATGGAAGGTCTTGACCGGCTTTAAAGGCAATTGAATTTTGAACGGTTGCATATAATCAAATTGGTCCAAAAATTCCATTCATAATGTTTGTTCCATGTAAACCAAAAAACCAAAAAATTGAAGCAAAGAAAATATAAATTAAGGCAAATCCTAACCCAACATTGGGATTAGAAGCAGCTTTCATAAAAGGATATGTGAAAAATTTATAAATTAAAGTAACTAGTGTTAATGCTTTAAAATTTAAATTAAAGGCACTATACTCTGGTTCAGTTGTTTTATTCAACAGAGTAAAATCGCCTCACATTGGATCAGAAGTCATTGTTAAATATTCAATTTTTTAACTAATGTACTTTGAACCGCAGTTAATGGTTGTAAAGTTCCATTCAATAATTGAAACATATCACCCGCAGTATTGCGATAAATTCCCGCAAAATTATCTTGTTTAGTAAATTGTTGATTAAATTGGTCAACCACAGTAAATTCAATTGATGAAAAAACTAATAACTGCGACACAATTCCAAACAAAAAAGTCGTAATAATTATTGGCAATAATTTTGCAAAAGCATGACCAACCGCTGGGGGAACATTTTTTGGCATTCTAATTGCTAAGCGATTATTACGTTGTAACAAAATAAATAATTCCGCACTCAAAAAAGCAATAATAATTCCAGAAAACAATCCTTCTGCCCCCATAAATTTATGAGTAAATTCTCAACCAGCAATCCCGGCTCCCGCCACAATAAAAGTTGCAAACGAGACAATTCCAGCCATTATTGCCGGATCTTGACCACGACGTTTTCCTAACAAATAACCAATTAGAAAAACAATATACAAGGTCATAACCATTAATGAAGCATTTCAAATTACCCCATTAACCGATTTTAAAGCATCAAGAGCTTTTACCGCATTAGGTAAGAAAACAATGCTATCACCTTCAAAACCGACATACATTTTACTTCAATAAGCAATTCAATATGATAATGAAATAACACTTTCACCTAAGATAATTTGATTAATAAATACGGCCAAAGCTCCCGCAATTAATAACGGAGTAATTAAAGCAAAACTATCCCGAATAATTGATAAGTGTGTTTGATTTCCAATTTTTCCAACAGTTGGAATAAATTTATTATTTAATCACGTTGTAAATTTATTCGGTTTTGTCGTCACTGATTCTTCCATAATTAAATCACCTTCTTTCTCAAATTATAAATTTAATTTTTGTAATGCAAAGGATAAAACTTTTTCACCATCACCCATGCCATAATCCATTTGGTCAATTATAAAAACTGGAATTTGATCTTTAATTGTTTTTTTAAAACGATCTAATTCATAACGAACTTGCGGTCCTAACAATATGATGCTGGCTTCTTGTCAACGATGAATTGCTTCAATTGTTGGAATTGCTAAAACAGTTACATCACAATTTAACTTTTTTGCAGCTTCTTCCATTCGTGACACCAAAATTGATGTACTCATCCCGGCAGAACAAGCCAACATAATAACTGGTTTTACATCCATTATATTTGGTTTCCTCTCTGTAAAAATTATTGTTGTAAATTAAATTTTCAATATTATTGTTGAGTAAATAGTTGCTAATTCCAAGCTTTTCTACTTTTAGTTTATCACAGTTTCTAGTTAAACAAAAAAAAAAAAAAAAAACGAATAATAAAATTCGTTCCTAAAAAATATTTTCCTTATTTTTTATTAATGATTTGGTCGTTAACTAAAACAATAAACTCATCAAAACTAACAGTTGTTTGTTCTTCTTGGCCATAAGCACGATATGTAATTAATTTTTGATCACGTTCTTGATCCCCAATCACAATTTGATATGGGATTTTTGCCACTTGTGCTTCTCGAATTTTATAACTTAATCGTTCATCACGATCATCAATGTTTGTTCGTAATTTTAGTTTTTTAAATTGCTGTTGTAGTTCTTCAGCATATCCTAAGTGGTGTTCATTATTAACTGGCATTAAAACAATTTGTTTTGGGGCTAATCAAAATGGTAATACCCCTTTTGTTTGTTCTAATAAAATTGCAATAAATCGTTCATACGTTCCAATCAAACCACGATGTAACATTACTGGCATTGCTTTTGCACCATTTGAGTCAATATAACTTAACTTAAACTTTTGCGGTAATAAAAAATCAAATTGGAGTGTTGAAACCGTAATTTCATGGTTTAAAGCAGTTTTAATTTGAACATCTAATTTTGGTCCATAAAAAGCAGCTTCACCAACCATTGGCACATATGGAATTTTTAAATCATCCAGCGCTTCTTGCAGCATTTGTTCAGCATGATTTCACATTTGATCATCATCATAATATTTTTCCTTATTAACTGGGTCACGTAATGATAAGGAGTAATAATCAACAGTAATATTTAAAGTTGTTAAAACTTCACTAATTAACTTAAAACAACGCTTAAATTCTTCTTTTAACTGGTCATGACGAAGAAAAATATGAGAATCAGTTAATTGCATCATGCGAACCCGTTCTAGTCCTGTTAAACTTCCTGATGTTTCATAACGGTGTAAAATTGCATGTTCGGCAATTCGAAGTGGCAAGTCACGATAACTACGTTGCTTGTAATTATAAACAGCAATATGATGGGGACAAGCCATTGGTCGTAAAACACTAATTTCATTATCTTGTGCCATTGGCGCAAACATATTTTCTTGATAATGATCTCAATGGCCAGAAATTTTATACATTTCACTTGTCCCAATAACCGGTGTATCAACTTCAATAAAATCATATTCTCATTCTTTATCACGGATATATTCTTGTAACACTTTTTTTAAGGCCATTCCATTTGGCAATCAAATTGGTAACCCTGGTCCAACTAACTGGTCAAATGTAAAAATTTCAAGGTCTTTCCCAATTTTCCGATGATCACGTTCTTTTCGTTCTTGATAAGTTAGCATTAATTGTTCAAATAATTCACGAGAAAAATGTGCACCACCAGTAATTCGTTGTAACATCTTATTCTTCGCATCATCTTGTCAATATGCTCCAGCTAATGTTCATAATTTAAAAACCTTAATATTTTTAGCAGAAATAACTGGATAATTATTGGGAAGATATAATTGTTCTGCAACAAAATAAGCAGATTGGTTATCGACAGGTTGTTCAGCCATAGTTGCTAATAAATATTCATTATTTTGATATCACTTTTTTGCTTCCGCTGTTGACCCATAAACAGGGTTAATTGGGATATTACCATTAATTAATTTTGTCATTTCTGCTTCAACAGCACTAATATCAGTTTCTTTTAGATGTGGTTCAACATCAATATCCACAAAAAAAGTATCATCTTGGTAAGCAATTTGAGCAATTTGGGCAGTTGGGTATAAATTAGTAATTGCTTTTGCAGTTATTAAGCTTGCTGTATAATTAATAATTGATAATGCTAATGGTGATTTATCAGTAATAATTTCTAATGTTCCATCTGTTGTCATAAGATAATCTAAGCTACAAACTTTGTTTGCAAAGACTCCTCCTAATGCTGTTTTCCCTAAGCTCGGAGCAATACTAGTTGCAACTGCTTGAATTGTTTGTGGTGCTGATAGTTCACGAACTTGACCATCAGGTAAAGTAATTTTAATCATTTTATATCTTCCTTTCTAAAAGAAAAACTCGCTCCCAATATTATTTATTAATAATACTAGGAGCGAGTTTTTCGCGGTACCATCCTAATTAAATTAGGCAAGAACCTAATTTATCTTTCACACTTAATAACGAAAAGTGCTTAAACGTAAACTTATTTGTTGCTAGTAATTTAACCGTTCTTTTATTAAGCTTCCATCATCCTTAACTTGCTGGGAAAAGAAGAGTGGTTAAACCATGGTCAACTTGTTTAATTTATTTAATTGTAATTTCTTTAATTTCTTCATTACGAGCAAATAGGATTGTTGAACCAATTTTTGCTCCTCATTTTTTTGCAACTTCACAAATTGCCTTATCGTTAGTTTTAAAATCATCATAATTATCAACTTTGTTCATAAAAATTGAATGTCAGGCTCCAAAGGCCGTATATAACTCCGGAATTGGCGTAACCCCTAAAATTATAATATTAGGACGGAATTTTGAAATTGTTTTCAATAATTCCCCCGTATTTGAAACAACCACCGCATATTCATATTTACCATCTTTAGCTTTATTTGCTAATTTTTTTGCAATTTCAGCCCGTGGTCCTGATGTTGAGCGGGTTGCATCTTCTAATTGTTTACCATAGTATAATTTTGAATAAAATTCATGTTCGGCACGTTTGTTAATTAACGCCATTGTCCCAACAGTAATAAAGGGATAATCACCATTTGCTGATTCTCCTGATAACATTGTTGCGTCAGACCCTAATTCTGTTGCAAAGTAAACATCAGTTACTTCTGCTCTTGTTGGTGAAGGATTTTCCGTCATTGTTTCTAACATTTGCGTTGCCACAATCACAATTTTTCCTGCTTCTCGACATTTACGAATAATGATTTTTTCTCAATATGGAACATCATAATAAGGAATCTCTAATCCTAAGTCTCCCCGTGCCACCATAATTCCGTCTGCTGCAGCAATAATTTCATCAATATTATTAATTCCAATTTGTGATTCAATTTTAGCAATAATTTGAATATGCTCAGCATCACACTCTTTTAATAATTTTCGAATTTCGTTGATATTTGCCGCTGTATTAACAAATGAAGCAGCAATATAATCAATCCCTTGTTCAACCCCAAATTTAATATCATTAATATCTTTTTCAGCTAAAAACGGTAAGGTAAAATCAACCCCCGGTAAATTAATTCTTTTGTTTGTTTTAACAATGTGATGATTAAATGCTTTTGTTTCAATTAATCCTGGTTTTACCGCTGTCACATTTAGTTGTAATTTCCCATCATCAACTAACACAACATCTCCAACTTTTAAATCTTGGGACATATCATAAGAAACTGTCATTTCAGTTCCCGTTCCCTCACGAGTTTGATATTCATTTGGCAACGAATAAATTGTTACTGTTGCACCAGCAATAATTTCTTGCTTCCCATCTTTCATTATTCCAACCCGAATTTCTGGTCCCTTTGTATCTAATAAAACTGAAATTGGTTTTCCAATTTTTGCACTAACTTCTTTTGCTCAAACAATTCGTGCCCCTTGTTCTTCATGATCTCCATGTGAAAAGTTTAACCGAATCGTATTCATTCCCACTTTGAACAATTCTTCAATCGCCCCCGCTGAATGCGTACTTGGCCCGATTGTTGTTATAATCTTTGTTCGTTTCATTTTTTCATTAATATTAAAGTTATCCATTCTTTTGACAATCTCCTTCTAAAATATCTTACCACCTTATTTTATCGCAAAATTATGATTTTTGATAAATATTCTGATTTAATTCATCAAATTGTGCTCAAATTTTTTTGCGCGAAGCACGAGGGATACTTAATGCTTCCATAATTGGTCGAGCAACAATTTGATCACCTTGATTTCCAATTGCTAATCCCCCATGACCAGCAATAATTTGTTCAACAGCAAATTGAGCCATTTGAAAAGCACGATAACGTTCCATTGCCGTTGGAATTCCACCACGTTGGGTATGTCCTAACACTGTGGCACGTGTTACATAACCACTTTTCTTTTCAACTAATTTTGCTAATTCATGAACGTCAGGATAAATCATCTCACTAACAACAACTACAACACTTCGTTTTTGTGCTTGGTGTAATGCCGCAACACGATTGGCAATTTCATCAGCAGTTAAAGCTGCTTCATTAATTGAAATTAAATCAGCACCTCCGGCAATTCCAGCATATAATGCAATATCACCACAAGCATGACCCATTACTTCAACAATTGCGCAACGATTGTGTGATTGCATTGTATCGCGTAAACGATCAATTGCTTCAACGACAATATTAATTGCCGTATCAAACCCAATTGTGTAATCTGACGAAGTAATATCATTATCAATCGTACCTGGTAAAGCAATACAGTTAATTCCCATTTCTGTTAAACGTTGTGCACCTTGATAACTACCATCCCCACCAATAACAACTAATGCTTCAATCCCCTGTTGTTTTAAATTAGCAACAGCTTTTTCTCGGACCGCTGGTTCTTTAAACTCTGGTAATCGCGCACTACCAATAACAGTTCCACCTAACCGCATAATACTATCCGCAAAATTATTATCAACAAGTTCAATTCAATTATTGACTAATCCTAAATAACCATCCCGAATAATATAAGTTTCTAAGCCTTTTGCGTGTGCCGTTTTAATTACTCCTGCAATTGCGGCATTCATTCCTTGTGAATCGCCCCCAGATGTTAGAATTCCAATTTTTTTCAACATATTGATACTCCTTTTCTTTTTTTCATCTTGTTATATTAATTTTAGTGGATATTCTACGATTGTAAAGATTTTTTTGACCAAAAGCATAAAAAACACTCATTAGTGAGTGTTTTTCTATTTTTAGTTTAATCAAAAAATATTTAGAACTTATTTAATATAAATATTTCTGAAACTCTTTCACCTTTAGCAGTTACTGTGAATTCAACTACTTGTGTATCTGTAAAATCACCTGGTTGTTCATTATTTGTGATTGTATAACCTGTTCCTAATGCAACATCATTAGGCCCCGTTTCTCTTAATTTATTTGCTGTTTCAACAGGTCCCATAATCGTTACATTAACGTTAAGTGTAAGTAAGCCCCTTGCTGCAACAGCACTTTTATCTGTTACAAAAAGTGTTTATTCTGAAATTCCTGGTGAAGTTACTCTTGACATATCAATTGTTGTTGCTTAATCTTCAATTGTAATTTCACTTGAAAATTCAGTTCCCGAAACATATCCTTGGACTTTTTTAGCGACTGTCAAGAACTCAGCAGATATCTCTCTATCTGTATCTTCTTTGTAAGATTCTTTAATTTGCACATCAGTTGCTTTTTTAATCGTTAAAGTAATCTTATCACCTTTTTTTAATGGGAAAGTAACACCATCTCCTAATTTGTAAGTAACAACAAAAGCATTTCTAAATAATGGCATATTAATTTCTTTACTTTTTTCGGGATCTTTTACTGTATTAGCAACAATTGTAATTACCCTAATATTTAGTGTATCTTCATCATCAACTCTCCTCAATAAAGATTTTTCAAAATCTGATGCCTTTAACCCTCCTAAGGTATCTTTGGTTTTATTATTTCATTTATTACATGCGACTACTGTCGTTGCTCCGGTTACCGTTAACCCGAATGCTCCTAAAATTGCTAACAGTTTTTTCATTTCTTTTTTCCTTTCTGATTCAGTACCTAATACAAAACAAAAGTAATTATTACAATTAAAAATTGCAATACATAATAATTGCAATACATAAGAGGAAAGAAACGTTAATTTACTATTACATATTTTAATAATACTTTTAACTGTTTCCTATCCTACTGAGTTTATTTATCTTTTTCTTAGTTTCTTTCTCTTATTCTAAGTTAAGAATATCATATTTTTTAAAAAAGACAATTAAATTGCAAAAAAATAAAAAAACACTAATTAATTAGTGTTTTTTTATTTTAGTTTAATTAAAAGATGTTTAAAATTTACTAAGTTGTAGCTTTAACTTGTACTGTAAATTCAAATGTTCCTGAGATTTTATCACCTTTAGCAGTTACTGTAAACTTAACTGGTTTTGCATCTGTAAAATCACCTGCTACTCCATCATTTGTGATCTCATAATCTGTTCCTAATGCAACATCGGCAGGTACCCCTGCTACTGCTTTAATTGCAGTTGCAACAGGTCCTGTAATCGCTGCATTACTGTTAAGGGCAGATAAATCACCTTCTTTAACATCAGCTGGATCTGTTACTGTAATTGTCTGTTCACCAATTGATGGTGCTGTTGCTCCTGAAATATCAACTGTTGTTGCTTGATCTTCAATTGTAATTTCACTTGAAAATTTAGTTCCTGAAATATATCCTTGTAATTTTTTAGCTAATGCTAAATCGTCATTACTGATGTCTTTGCTTTCTGCTGCTTTGTAAAATTCTTTGATTTGCGCATCAGTTGCTTTTTCAATTGTTAAAGTAAATTTCTTACCTTTGTCTAATGGATAAGCAGCATCTTTATCAGTAACAACAAAAGCGTGTCCAAATAATTTAAGATTGTCAGTGATTTCTTTCTTTTTAGCGTCATCTGCTGCTTTACCACCAACAATTGTAATTACTTTAGTATTTAAAGTAGCTTTATCTGCAGTTCCTAATAAGGCTTTAGCAAAATCTGATGCTTTTAATCCTCCTAAAGTATCTTTTTTGCTATCTCCTTTGTTACATGCAACTACTGTCGTTGCTCCGGTTGCTGTTAACCCGAATGCTCCTAAAATTGCTAGAAGTTTCTTCATTCTTTTTGTTTCCTTTCTGTTCAAGTAGGTTATATAAAAGCAAAAGTAATTATTACAATTAAAAATTGTAATACATAAGAGGAAAGGAACGTTAATTTACTATTAAATAATTTTAATAATACTTTAACTGCTTTCTTATCCTACTGACTTCATTTATATCTTTCTTAATTTCTTTCCCTTATACCGATAAGGATATCATATTTTCTTAAAAAAGCAATAAATATTTTGAAAAAAAAAAAAAAAAAAGATTTCCAATTAACTTGACTAATCTTTTTTTATTTCTTTTACTTCTTTTGGCGTTGACTCATCAGCTGGTTTTGAAGCTGCTGCTTGTTCACTATCTGGCACAAACATCATAATTTCCTGGTTTAATAAGTTAACATTATTAACCATAAATTGTCCAGCTTGACTTGCCAATGAAAAACGAGTTTTTTTCTTACTGCGACTTCCTTCAGTATAATGAATAATTAACTGGTTTGTTTTATCATTGCGTTCAACACGATTGATTTTACGAATTAAAATCCGTTCTCCTAAGAAAGCAATTTCTTTTTCATCAATCCCAATTGCAATTGTTTGTAAAAATAAGAAAATGTAAACTCCAACCGCAACTGTTAAAACAAAAGCAATTACAATTACAGCAATTACTGGTGCATTTGATGATGGTTTAATCACAAATTCTAATAAAAAGCCAACAATAACAACTGGTAAATTAATTCCTAACACAGTAAATAAAATAATTAAAATCTTTTTATTTACAAAACGTTCTTTAAATTCTCGTTTTGTAAAACTAATTAAATAACCAATAACTGACAAACTAACAGCAACAAATAAAAATGCTGCCATTGCGATTGCAATTATTGTTCCTTTTTGAGCATCCATTTTATGCCCTCCCTTCTGGCAAAAACAGTTCTATTTACGAACCTGTGCCATTACTTCTGTTGCAAAATCAACTTCTTCTTTTTCAATTCCTTCACCAACTTCGTAACGAATCATATCAACGACGCTAACATTATTTGCTTTAATAACATCGCTAACTTTTTGGTCTGGATTAACAACAAAAGTTTGATCAAGGAATGATATTTCGGCTAATTGTTTATTTAAACGCCCTTCAACCATTTTTTCTAAAATATTATCTGGTTTCCCAGCATTTTTAGGATCATTCTTTGCTTCAGTTGTTAAAATTGCTTTTTCACTTGCTAAAAAATCGGCTGAAATATCATTTCGTGAAATAAATTGGGGACGCATTGCTGACACATGCATTGCCAATTGTTTCCCAATTGTTTCATCAATTTGCCCCGTAAAAACTAACACCGTTACAATTCGTTGATTAGAATGTAAATAAATTCCTAACGATTGATCTTGTTGTAAATGTAATGTTTTAAAACGACGAAGCGTAATTTTTTCACCAATTGTTGCAATTGCATGAACAATAACTGTCTCTAATGATTCACCATTAACTGATAATTGTAATGCTTCTTCAACTGTTTTTGGATCATTATTTAGTAATGTTTCTCCAACAGTTGCCATTAAGGCTAAAAATTGTTTATTTATTCCAACAAAATCGGTTTCTGAATTAACTTCAAAAACAACTGTTTTATCTCCTTTTGTTACTAAACCAACTAATCCTTCCGCAGCAACACGGTCTGATTTTTTTGCAGCCTTCGTAATTCCTTTTTCGCGCAATCAAGTAATTGCTTTCTCAATGTTCCCATCTGTGGCTTCTAATGCTTTTTTACAGTCTAACATTCCGGCCCCAGTTCTTTCTCTTAATTCTTTCACTAATTGTGCAGTAACTGCCATACTGATTCTCCTTTCAAATTTAATGCTGCTTGTATTGAAACTAATCAGTTAATACAATTCAATTTTTGTTATTTTTTTGCTATTTTGCTATCAATAATTGTTAAATGTTTACCTAAGGCACTAACCATTTCGGCTTTTTTTCCTTTTGGTAATTCAAATAGATTTCCTAAAGTTTCTAATTCATCAACTTTTAATTTTGTTAATGTTTTTTCCAAATCGTTATCAACAACTTTAATTGTATTTAAATCAAAACTTGGTGTTGCGGCAACGGGGGTAACTTTTTCAGCTTTTACTTTTGGTGCTGGTTTTTCAGCTACTGTTGCTGCTGAAGCAACTTTTTCAGCTTTTACTTTTGGTACTGACTCTTCACTTGCTGGTGCTACTGAAACAACTTTCTCAGTTTTTACTTTTGGCGCTGGTTGTTCATTTGCCATTACTGCTGGAACAACTTTCTCAGTTGTTTGATCAGCGATAACTCGCGTTGAACTAGCTGTTCCTTCTGGACGTTGATCACGCGCAGGACTATTACGGTTAAATGAACGACGGTTATCATATTGACCACCACGTGGCCCACGATTGTCATCCCCTTCACGACGAACAAATTCATTTGGTTTGAATTGTGGTTCTGGCATTTTAAGTCCCATTGCATCCCCATATAAATCAGCAATATGATGAGTAATAATTGCGATTGAACGCGAAGTATCATCATTAGCTGGAATAACATAATCAATTGGATCGGGGTCAACATTTGTATCACAAATTGCAATGACTGGAATTCGTAATTTTCGTGCTTCACGCACAGCAATATGTTCTTCTTTGGGATCCACCACAAATAATGCTTGTGGTAATTCTTTCATTCCTTTAATTCCACCTAAGAATTTTTCCAATTTTTCTTTTTCTTTTTTAATTAACATTTGTTCTTTTTTTGGTAATAATTTTAATTCACCATTTTTTTCTTGACGTTCAATGTTTCATAAACGTTTTACTCGTAAATGAATTGTTTTTAAATTAGTTAATGTTCCACCTAATCAACGTTGATTAACATAAAAACATTCACAACGTTCTGCGGCGTCTTTTACAATTCATTTTGCTTGTTTTTTTGTTCCAACAAATAAAATCTTTCCTTTACGCGCTGCAATTGTTGTCATTAATTTTTTAACATCTTCTAATCGTCATAATGTTTGTTGCAAATCAATAATATGAATCTTATTTTTTTCCCCATAAATATATGGTTTCATTTTCGGATTTCATCTTTTTGTTTGGTGCCCAAATTGCGCACCAGATTCTCATAACATTTCTCTTGTTAATTCTTTTGCCATATTTCTATTAAATTCTCCTTTTCGTTAAGACTTCCATTTATTTCTAACATTTACCACTATCTTATTAAAATAAATAGCACTGGGCAAATGAATCCATAAATGTGTGTTGTATACCATTAATTTTTATTGAATACAAGCATTAAAATTATAACACACTTTATTTTAATCAAGCAAATAAAAAAGGCTTTTTATCTTAGATAAAAAGCCTTTTTAGCTGTTCATTTTTATAAGGTTGTTCATTTTATAAAATTATCATTTAAATTAAAAATTGTTTGTTTTTCAAATTTAATAATTTTTTCAATAGTAAATAAGTAAATCAAAAATAACAATCATTTCTTAATTCAACATTTTTAATTTCCAATTATTGGGATTAATTTCTTCTTTCGAAGGGTTATTTAAGGTTAAATTACGATTAAGTTGCTGTAACATTAAAACTTCAATCAAATCTAAGTCCCGTTCTTGGTAACTTTCGTCATTGTTATTAGCAAAAAACTGACAAAGATAAAGCATTAAAACAAATCAAACAAATAAATCAACAATTAAGGTTGCCACTGATCAAATTTGTTGTAATAATTGACGAATCTTAATATTATCATCAAAGACAAACGGTAACGATATTTTTGTTGAATTATTAAGTAAACTAAATAAAACTAAAATTGTTACAAACCGAATAATATTACTTTTTTCATCCTGACGTGTTAAAAAACCACATAATTGTAAAATAACAACAAAAAGTAAAATTACTAAGAAAGTGAATAAAACAAATACTCTTTATCATAACGAACATTGATATTATTTAAATTATTAACAATAACCGGACCAATAATAATAAACGGCGAAGCGTAAACAACATATAATAGAATCGATACTAAACGCCGGTTATTAAAAATCATTGCTAACGCAATCGTCAACTGCACGTATGAATACCCTGTTAGCAAAGTTCGATAATAACTTGGATCAATTGAATAATCGGGAACTAACACTAAATTTCAAATAATACTACTAAAGAAAAAAACACTAATTCCCCCAATTATTACCCCAAAATTTAATAACCCATGCGAGGCCCTAATCTTTTTACTCTTATAATGGAGAAATGTTCATGATGAAAGAATTGTAAACAAGAAAAAGGCCGCAAAAATAAACATTCATAAGAAAAATTTAAAAACACCATCATCAGCATATCTATTATTAAGAATTCATTCTCGTAGAAGCGAATTATCTAAATAATCTTTAAATATAATATCATCAAATGAATAATACATTTCTGGTCCCTCCTTTGCAAAACAAACTTATCCATTTTTATTATACACTCCTTTTATTTAAAAAAAAAAAAAAAAAGTTTTTTATAAAAACTGTTAATATGTTGACCAAATCGCAATTCCAACACTATAATCACGTTCATGACTAAGTGAAACATGAACAATGTCATTTTCTTCTAAGGTAATTCCTTCAACATGTAATTTATTATCATCTTTTAACTTAATTGTTACTTCATTTAAAATTAACTTTATTTCCAGGGCTTTAATTAATGCTTCTTTCGCTGCTCAACGACCAGCTAAAAACTGACGCTGACGTTCTTTATCAAACAATGTTTCATATTCTTTTAATTCAATTGCACTCAATAATTTTTGGCTTAGTTCTGCTGATGGTTTAATTCGTTTATTTTGAATAATGTCAATCCCAACATTCTTTATCATCCTTAATGCTCTCCTCTTCTTAACTTAGTAATATTTTAACAAATTCAACAAAAAAACGATATAATATTAAAGAAAGAAATAACGGGGACAATCATATGAACAATGTTAGTTTTAAAAAAGTTGATCCAAAAATTATTACAGAAATTATTAATACTTATCAAACTTATAAAATCAATAATACTGACCCCAATAAGGTTAATGTTTTTAATAAAAATGGCATTACAATTACCATTTATAAAACAAATAGTGTATTATTTCAAGGTTATCATGCCGATAAAGAAGCCGCAAAATTTTTTATCATCCCAGCAAACCCCATTATTAACCCTTGTCAACCAACATCTTACTTTGAAACAGATGTTATTGGAAATGATGAGGTTGGTGTTGGCGATGTTTTTGGTCCACTCGTTGTTACGGCTAGTTATTTACCGCCCGCAACTTTTGATAAATTAAGAGCTTTGCCAATTAAAGATAGCAAGAAAATGACAACCGAGCAAATTATGACATTAGCCCCAATTATTAAAAAACTGGTCAATGCTGTTACAATTGTTATTGATAATAACCAATATAATCAATGATATACCCAATATCAAAATGCCCATGTGATTAAAGCTTTGGCTCACAATCAAGCCTTAGTCCAATTATTAGCAACTTATCAATTAACAAATAAAACCATTTTTATTGACCAATTTGTTAATGCTGTTAAATATTTTGAATATTTGTCAAAAATAACCCCCGTTATTAAAGATAATGTCATTTTTATTACCAAAGGAGAAGAAAAATCTTTAGCAATTGCTTGTAGTGCTATTCTTAGCCGTGCTGCCTTCTTAACAGCCATTAAGAATCTTGAAACAAAATATCATCTTGCTTTTCCGTTGGGAGCAAATGAAAAAGTTAAAGCTTTAGCACAAAAATACAAAGCAACCAAACCTCTTAGTGATTATCAACATTTTTTAAAAATCCATTTTAACTTAACAGCAAAATAATCCTTGGCAAGGATTATTTTTCATCTTCAGCTAAACGAAGCATTTCATCAGGAATACTTTTACTTTTTAATTTCAGCGGTTTATGATGGGTTGCTAAATAAGTATCTAAATCACTTTTTGAATACTTGTGATTATTTAAACACAAGGTCGCAATTACAATATCAAAGATTGGCCCGGCAATTCAAATCCAATTAAAACAGACTAAGGCGATGGAACAAAACCCAACCACAATCCGTGCTCAATAAAAGTTTGCTAATCCTAAAATTGCAAAAATTAAAGTAATAATACTAAAAATAATAATGATAATACTAAATGATAAGACAATTTCATTCTTATAAGGATAATTTAAAATTTTTGACCAAACATTTCGTAAAACATAATATAGAATTGAAAAAATAATGTTAAATATTCCAACAACAATTGCTAAAATCATCGCAATTTTTCCCTTATGATCTAATTGGCGATATTGTTTAATGTTCAACATAATTTTAATTTCATCAACTTTAGTAATATTATTTTCTTTAATTTGTTTACGAAAATAAAATAAGTTATTAATCCAAATAAAAAAATATTGAAACGAAGTACATAACGTAAAAATAAGCACCGTACCAACCGCCAACATTGGAAAACCATTTGTAGCATAGAAATTTAAAAAGAAATATGGAAATAAGGTATTATCTGGTTGCTGGTCAACATGGCGAATATAACCACGAATTAAAACACAAATTAAGTATAATAACGGATATAAACAAATTAATCAGTAATTAGCTTTATGATGCGTTTCAAATTTGTAAAAAGTATCACCTGCAGTAACAATATAACTTAAAAGCATTGCCACCGGAATAATTGTGTGTAAAATAAAGGTTGAAATTCATTCATAAACACTCATATTTTTAACAAGATCACCTTGCACAAATAATCCAAACCAAAAGACTAGCATTGTCATTGTAATATAAACTGTCACCATTAAGCGAATAATAAAATCAGGCTTGGTGTTTTTAAATTTCTTTTGAAATAAATAAAAAACAAAATAAACAAAAACAAGATAATTTGATTGAGTTGTAAAATAAGCATAATAGTGACTTAACCGTTCCCCATATGATGGTAACTGGCCATAAATACCACTGTTTGTTTTTAAAACTAAAATAAAATCACACACTAAAAAAATAAAAATTAGCATAATGCCAATAATTCGATAAATAAATAACTTTTGATCGGTAAAATATTTTTTCATTATGAACAACCTTCCTAATTAACATTTAATAAGAAAATGGTTTGATATTTATTGTGTTTGCCGAGTTACAATGACATTAATAACTGGTAACGAACGATAACTAACATGCGCTTGGTCAAACATTCGTTTTGCTGCTTTGTTATCATCACTACCAACGTATTTATCATCATCATAAATGATTTCCTTAATTCCTGCTTGAATGATAATTTTAGCACATTCGGCACAAGGAAATAAGGTTGTATAAATTCGACAATTTTCTAAGTTCGTACGAGCACTTAAAATCGCATTTAATTCGGCATGCGCAACATAAGGATATTTTGTATTCAAATATTCTCCGTCTCGTGCTCAGGGAAATTCATCATCATTTAAACCGCGGGGTAAGCCATTATAACCCGTGGCAATAATTTGACCAATTTGATTAACAACACAACTGCCAACTTGCGTATGCGGGTCTTTACTACGCATCGCACAAACATGCGCCACACTCAAGAAAAAGTCATCTCATGATAAGTAATCAGAGCGTTTCTTCGTTGTTAACGGTGCCATAAAACCATTCCAAACAAGTTAATGGCATCCTTCATTGGTTGTTGATTTGATAACAAGAAATTTGGTCAATGATTTTTTGGATAAAAATAATAACTTCCCAGCATATCTTCAATGCTGCCCTTACTTACTAACCCGGCTCGTCAATAACTCATTAAAGCATCAATAACATCACCATTATATGGCGGAACATAACGTTGTCATGCTAAAGTAACAGCAACAACAGTGATCATGGCTGTAACAACCAAAACAGGATATAACATTGTTCAATTTATCCGGTTTGTCCGATTAAATTCTAAACAATAACCAATGGCACTACCGGCAAAAAAACCAACTAGGTTGATTAAATAATATGAATAACCTAAAAATAATGGCATTAATAACAATCAAACAATAATAATTAATGTCCGTTGGTTTGCAATTAAAGCTCCCAAATCATCTTTTCCATAATTATAACTAAATAAACTACCCCATAAAATTGCTAATAAAATGGTTGATCCCCCAAAGATTCAATTTGGTAACACCGCTGCTAAAAATAAGCCCGCTAACGGAACACCAAAGATTAAAATAATAATTAACCGTCATCGTCCTAATAACGCTTCAGCATAACGCGCAACACTAAAAATCATAAATAAGTTTAAAACAACTAATAATGGATTAGAAGAAAATAAAATATAAGTTCATAATCTTCACCATTGATTATTTCAAATTAATAAATCACGCGTAATTCCTCCGTAAACAAGCGAAGTTGCATTTTCACTTAAATCTTTGGTATTAAAAATTTGTGCCCCAAAAAAGATTCCAACGATTGGAATAATTAATAATAACGCAACTAAAACTCATGTTACACCTAAATTATTAACACTTAACTTTTCACTTAACTGTTTTAAGTTTTTTGTTAATTTACTATTTGGATCTTTCATCCCATCTAAGATTTCTTCTGGTGACATCCCCGCCATTGAATTACCATCATTGTTATCTTCTAACATTGAAATTTTTGGATAATAATTGCTTAATCGATCAAGATAATTATGACTATCAACAAATAAAACAACATCACCATTATCTTCTTTATAAACCTGCGAGCGATTTTCAATTAAAATAATTGATAAAATAGAAAGTTTTACTCGTTGAAATTTTTTATTTAAAAAAGTTCTTAAATCTTTTACAACTTCATCAGCAATAACATAATCTTTAAAATCATCAATAATTTTAATGATTTGAAATTCTTTACTATCAACTTTATATAAATAAACATTGTTATTACCTCGGGGTTTATTTTTATAAACATTGTATTTTTCTTGTTTAAGAAAATAATCAACCAATGATAACTTGTCTTTATCAAAACTCATTGTTTCCTATCCTTTCGCGCGTAATGCTGCTAATTTATTTTCAAACTCCAATGGTAATGCTGCTGATACCGTAATTGGAAGTCTTGTAATTGGATGCATAAAAGTTAACTGATACGCATGCAAATATTGTCCAAATGATTCCTTTTTATCAGCAACCGTTCCGTATAACGGGTCACCAACAACCGGATGGTTAATATACTTTAAATGCGCTCGAATTTGATGCGTGCGACCAGTTTCTAACTCACACTCTATATAAGTATAATCATTAAAGCGCTCAATTACAAGAATATTAGTCACTGCTTTTTTAGAATTTTTTGCCGTAACAACCATTTTCTTTCGTTCTTGTGGATCACGACCAATTGGAGCATCAATCTTTGCTCGATTCTCAACAATATTACCATGTACTAATGCTAAATAACGCCGTTGTAATTGTTTTGTTTGAATTTGTTCTTGTAATTGTTGATGAATAAAATCATTTTTAGCAATAATTAATGTCCCCGTCGTTTGTCGATCAATTCGGTGAACGATTCCTGGTCGTAGTTCACCACTAACAGTTGATCAATTTTTACTTCGTGCCATTAAAGCATTAACTAACGTATCATTCAAATGACCTGGCGCTGGATGAACAACTAAATTATTTGGTTTATCAATCACCAATATTACATCATCTTCGTACAACACCGTTAATGGCATTGCCATTGGTGTTAACTTTGTTGTTGCTGGTTCTGGTAAAGTAACCATCATTATATCACCAATTTGAACAGTATAATTTTGGTGAACAAGTTGGTCATTAACTTGCACTTGGTCTTGGGTTATTAATTCCTGAATTTTTGTTCGTGATAAGGGCGTTGCTGTTGTGGCAAAATGAGCAACTAAAATCTTATCAATACGACCACTTGTGGATGAAACAAAAGTAATTTTAGTCATTAATAGTATTACTTTCTTCCCGGTTACTTCGTGCACGATTACGATAAAAACGCACAATTTCAACGATAATTGCTAACACTAGAACAACAACCCCAAACGTTACTCAAGTATCTGATAAATTAAAAATACTATACGGTGGAAAGAGAATTCACGCTAAAAAGTCAACAACTCCGCCCTGATTTCACATTCGATCGATTAAATTTCCAACACCACCACATGTAATCATAATTAAACCAATCGCTGCTGTTTTATTATTAATATATAAAAAAACAGTAAAAGCTAACATCGTAATTAAAACCGCCCCAATAATTGTCGCCACTAAATTATCAGCATTCGCTCCGAAAGCAATTCCTTTGTTAACAACAAACTTAAAATTAATAAAGCCATCAAGAAACTTAACTTCTGGTGCATAAGGATCATGGGATAATAAATGAAAGGCCAATTGCTTCGTAATAATATCTAAAATTAATAAACCAATAAAAATTGGTAAGCAAACTTGGAGCTTAAATTTTCAAATATAATTTCGACTTTTAAAATGTTCATGGACATCACGTCAAAATTGCTTTGTACGTTCTCTCATTTTTTCTAACTCCTTTTTATTTGTTATTATTATCGCACATTTTTTGCTAATAAAACATTAAAACAACGATCACAAATGTCATTATTTTCAGTATTTAAATGTTCATAAATCATTCAACAACGTTGGCATTTAAAACCATCTTTTTCTTGCGCTGTGATATAACTTGTTTCATACTCTGTTAAATTATTGTGGTTAGTAGTAAAAATAATTTCACTAACAATAAAGATTTGATGTAAATCAGCAATTGCGGCTAATTTAGCATAAGGTGGTTTTAAAGCAATTGTTAATTGACATTCCAATGATTTTTTAATTTCCTTGCGTTCACGACGATATTCTAATTCTTTATTAACATCATCACGTAATTTTAAAACTTGTTCTCATTTTGCCACTAACTCTAAACTAATTGATTTCGTAAAGACAAAGTTTTCTTCTAAATGAACCGAACTTTGTTGCTGTGGATACTTAATAAATTTGTGACTTTCTTCAATTGTATGCGGAATAAGTGGTTTTAAAGCATCACTTAAAATACGATATAAATAATATAACGTTGTTTGAACTGCTCGACGTCGTGGTGAGGTCATTGTTTCAATATATAAAATATCTTTAATAAAATCTAAGTAAAACTTCGATAATGTTGTTGTGACAAAATTATTAATTAACATATAAACATTATTAAAATTAAACTCTTCATAACTACGATTAACTTTTTGTTGAAATTCACGAGCTAAATGTAAAACATATCAATCAACTTCGGCTAAATCATCTTGCAAGTCAGTTGCTGCGTTAAAATCAGTTAAATTAGCTAATAAAAATCGCAATGTATTCCGGATTTTTCGATACGCTTCAGCAACTTGTTTTAAAATATCAGGTCCAATTTTAACATCATCACGATAATCCACCGCGGCAACTCACATTCGTAAAATATCAGCCCCATATTGATCAGTAATTGCTAATGGCGAAATAACATTTCCTAACGACTTACTCATTTTTCGACCCTTTTCATCATTAGCAAAACCATGGGATAAAACAACTTGATATGGCGCTTGTCCCGTTGCCACAACTGAAGTAATTAACGAAGAATTAAATCATCCCCGAAATTGGTCAATTCCTTCTAAATACACATGCACCGGATGCGGTAACTGGTGCGCTTTTGTCACCGCTAAATTACTAACCCCACTATCAAACCATACATCCATAATATCTTGTTCTTTTCGTCAGTGGCGATTTTGATAAGCTGGTGGTAACAATTGGTCAGCTGTCCATTCAAACCAAATATCAGTCGTCTTTGCTTCTTGAAAGAGCTTAATAACATGGTCAATTAATTCCGAATTAAATTGGGGAACATTATTCTCATCATAAAAAGCAATAATTGGTACTCCTCATAACCGTTGACGTGAAATACATCAATCTTGGCGATTTTCAATCATTGTTTCCATTCGCTTTGCTGCTCATTGGGGATTTCATTGTACTTTTTTAATTTCCGCTAATAATGCTGGTTTCATTTTTTCAATTGAAACAAATCATTGTGCTGTTGCCCGATAAATAACCGGTTTTTTTGTTCGTCAATCAATTGGATGTTTATGCTTAATAAATTTTAATTTTAATAACGCCCCAGTTTGTTCCAATCGTTGCCCAATCATTTTATTGGCATTTTCATAAAAAACACCAATTAATGTTTCATCACCAACTTCCTTGGTGTATTTTCCCTCATCATCTAATGGGGCAAAAATCGGAATATTATTAGCACGCGCAATTTGATAGTCATCTTCACCAAACCCTGATGCCGTATGAACAATTCCGGTTCCAGCATCAGTTGTAACATGATGACCAAGCACAACGATACTATCCCGATTATATAACGGATGTTTTGTAATAATTCCCACTAAGGCTGTTCCCGGCACTTCTTGGAGAACTTGAACATCTTCTCATCCAATAACTGTTTGAAGGTCTTCTAATAATGCTTTGGCAACTAAATATTTTACCCCCTGGACTAACACTTCAACATAAACAATTTCTGCGCCAACAGCTAACAGTTGGTTCATTGGAATTGTTCATGGCGTTGTTGTTCAAATCACAATTTTTGTCCCCGGACTAATTAGTTTATTCCCTGTTGTAACATCAAAAGCAACATAAATTGAGGGAGCAGGTAATTCTTCATATTCAATTTCAGCTTCTGCTAAAGCTGATTCACTTGATGGCGACCAATAAATTGGTTTTAACTGACGATAAATCAACTGTTTTTGGACCATTGTTTCAAACAACCGTAATTGTTCTAATTCATATTTCAAATCTAAAGTTACATAACGATTTGTAAAGTCACTAAATAACCCCAAACGACTAAATTGTTCAATTTGTTTATCAATTTGTTCTAAGGCGTATTTTCGGCAAATTTGGCGAAATACAACTGGTGGTGTTGTTTTTCGATCAACCCCACTTTTTACAACCGCTGTTTCAATTGGCAAGCCATGAGTATCTCACCCACAAATTCACGGACTGTGTCAACCTTTTTGGTTATAATAACGAACAATAAAATCTTTTAAAATTTTATTTAACGCATGACCAACATGCAAGTCGCCATTAGCATAAGGGGGGCCATCATGTAAAATAAACGGTGGTTGGTCGTGGTTGTGTTGATAACGTGCGGCAACAACATTGTTACGTAATCATTCCAATTGGATTTTTGGTTCTTTTTCTGTTAAATTTGCTTTCATTTCAAATAAAGTATTTGGGGTCAATAAGGTATCTTTATAGTTCATCAAAATCGTTCCTTTCTGTCATAAAAAAAGTAAGACTATAAGAGCGCCGATATGGCGCGGTACCATCTTACTTTATAAATATTTGTTCAATATTTACCTTTTTTTACAATGCTTTTTTAGTTGTAAAAACAAGGGATAATTATTTGGGTTTTATAATTAGCTCTCATCATCCTAATCTTGCTGCGATAAAAGGGCCAAATAATTGTGGTTTGTTTTCTTATAGATAAATCTTACACTATTTATCTAATTTTGTTAATAATTTCTTTCTTAATCATTTCGGTAATCCGTTCACCATCATTAATCGAAAAGGCATAAATTCGTTTATTTCGTTCTAAAAACTCATCAATTACTTTTAAGACATTTTGTGGATTATGTCGTTGACGGTCAATTTCTTCTAATAAAACAGCAATTTCATCTTTAAACGCATATGAAAAATCAACCGCTTTCATAATAATACGACCGGCATTATGACTAGCAACTTCAAAAGCTTCCCGTGATTTTTCAATATTATATCGCGAAATATGTTCTAAATGTTGAAGTTCTTGCAACCGTTGTACTAATTGGCGATTATCATATGTTAACTTTTCAATAATTTCATTCTGTTCACGAATAACTGTTCGTAAGTCTCTATCTTGTTCTGCCATAATTTCCCCTACTTTTTATGCAAATTTTGCAATTGTAATTCGATAATGTTGATTTTTGCTAGGAATAATTTCATTAATTTTAAAACGACCATACCGTCTTATTGATATTATAATATCACAAGCAACTTGAAAAGTCTTATTATTTACCACTGAAAAATTGACATAAACATTATCTGCTTCAACATAAGCTTGTGCTTTTTGACGAGATAAATTACAAATCGCACTAACAACAGCATCTAACCGTAAACTTTTAACTGTTTTCGTAAAAATCGTAAATTGATGATCAAGCACAACAGGAGCTGCTACTTCTTGCCACGTTAAAACGTGCTTTTGAATTACAATTGGAGTATTGGTAAAAACAGGAGCAATTTTAGTTAAAACGCTCAAGTAAATCATTGTTGGTGTGACATATAAATCACCAATTACCCGTAAATCTAACTGTAGCTGGTTTAAAATAAAACCCAGCAAAACATGGTGTTGCAAAATCATGGGGGTTGGCTGCGGTGCTGCTAGCACAATCGTATTATCTTCGGTGCTATTAAAACTAACCGTCTTGCGAAAACCATTAACAAATGGCGCATGAATGGTATAATCCGTTATTTTTTCTTGGCGCAAAATAGCGGTTAAAATCGCTAACTGGCGTAAGTCCAGAAAATCCGTTGCAACAATTTTTCCTTGCCGGGATTGAACACACCATCCTTTAATCTTATTAACTAAATCATAATCTTGCTGGTAATGTTGTAATAATTGGTTCTTATTAAGCATCTTTTGTAATCGTAAATTGATAAGTTTTATGTTCTAACTTTTGAACATCACCATCAAATGCATACATTACCCCGGTCATAAAATCTAACAAGCGAACACGCTCTTCTTTTGATAACTTTTCCAAATGAACAACTAACTGTCCTTTGTTCAATAATAAGTCCGCCATTTTTGGAGCGTCATTATAACTATCCGCAACAAAACCAGTGCTCATCGTTGAACTAGTTTCACTACTAGTCACGTTTCGCGCTGGTTCTGGCGCATCAAAAGTAACCTTTCGGAAAGGAACAGTTGATGCTGGAGTGGCTTGTTCTTCTTTGTGGTCAGTTTGGACAATTGGTTCAACAGCAGTGTCATTAAAATCAATGCGGGGCTGAGAATCGTAAATACTTTTGGGTTTTTTCTTAAAAATACTCATTATTATCAACTACGACGAACAAATGGTGGTAAATCATCATCGTCATCATCACTATCATTATCAGCTGAGCGATTATTTTCATTGACATGTTCTTTCCACGCATTAATTCGACGGTTTGCATTTGCCGTTTCACGACCAGCATTTTCTTGTAAACTATTAAAATAACTTGGGCGCTTACGCACAACTTCTTGATCCTCTTCGCCTTCATCAGCATCTCCACGCGGGGTTGCTTTTGGTGCAGGTTCTTCATACTCTTCCATTGAAGCACGATAATTATTTTCGGGGTTTAGAAAATTTTCATCTTCATCAAACCCTGTTGCAATAACTGTTACAATCATTTCATCATCTAAATGCTCATTAACAGCTGTTCCAAAAATAATATTAACTTCCCCACCAATTGCTTGTTTAACAATATCAACAGCATCATTCGCATCGTTTAACGTTAATGTGTTTCCACCAGTAACATTAATAATTGCATCTTTTGCCCCACGAATTGAAGCTTCTAATAATGGTGAAATAATCGCCTTGTTAGCAGCTTCAATTGCTTTGTCTTTCCCAGAACCAATTCCAATCCCGAATAAAGCATTACCTTTGCTTTTCATTACCGTTTTAATATCGGCAAAGTCTAAGTTAATTAATGATGGTACCGCAATTAAATCGGTAATTGTTTGTACTCCTTGCCGCAAAATATTATCCGCCTCTTTGAAGGAATCTTTCAATGGCACTCCCCCAATGACTTCTAATAAACGGTCATTTGAAATAATAATTAATGAATCAACATGTTTGCGTAATTCTTCCGTTCCTTGAATCGCATAACTGTTACGAGCACGTCCTTCAAAAGAAAATGGGGTCGTAATAATTCCGACTGTTAATGCGCCTTGCTCTTTTGCAATTTTTGCAATAATTGGAGCTGCTCCAGTTCCGGTTCCACCACCCATTCCAGCGGCAACAAAAACCATATCAGCTCCTTTTAAAGCTTCCTTGATTTCCTCTGCTGATTCAATCGCTGCTTGACGTCCAACATCAGGATTTGCACCAGCACCAAGTCCTTTTGATGTTTCTTTTCCTAATACGATTTTATTTTTTGATTTTGAAACACTAATAATTTGGGCATCAGTATTCGCAACAATAAATTCCACTCCTTGGACTCCAGCTTCAATCATCCTATTAACAGCATTATTACCAGCTCCACCAATTCCAATGACCTTTATTGACGCAACTTGTTCATAATTATCAAAATTGTCCATAACCTTAACTCCTCCATTTTTTTATATATATATTGTACTATTTATTTAATGTTTTGGTAATATTTTTGATGATATTGTTGTGAACCATTAAAATGTTGTTGATTAAGATTCACTAACCCTTGTGATGCCCCGTCAGGAATTGCTGGTTGGCCACTATCATCAGGTGCCAGCATTCGTCCTTTTTTATCAGGATTATTATTTAAATAGCGAATATAGCGATGATCAACTGACTGAACATTTGTTGCACTAACTTTGTTTGCTAAATGTTGATAATAAATATTCCCTAATAATCCTGTTGTTCATGTTTCTTTTGCTCCTAAAGTTGGAGAAGTATAAACCGAAATGTTGCGGTCTTTATTTAAAGCTAATAAGGTTTCTTTAAACCCACTAATTCGTAAAATTTCACCAATAACAACCATTGGATAATTATAGCGCCCTAAGCTATGTGCCAATTTTTCATTTAATGTTTCCATTTCTTCGTTTAAAACATGATTAACAATTTGTTTTAAATCATAATGGGTAAAATTTAATTGTTTTTGTTGTTGATGATCATATTTGCTATAAATAATTAAATTATCTTTACTATTATTATTTAAATTAATGATTTTATATAAATACTTTAGTGCTTGCTTATTATCACAATTTAAGATATGACGTAACCGATTAATAATTTTTTTAACTCCACCCGGAATAATAATCTGGTCACATAAAGTCTCACGAACAAAGACGTAAGCTTTAATACTGTCATAATCTCAATCAATAATTGTAATCCCGTTCTGTAAATCAACTGGCGAAGCAAGATTCCACGCAAGACTAAACCCTTCTGGAAGGATACCCATAATTTCTACTTTGGCATATTTTAAAGTAGCAAAAATACTTTGAATAATTTGTTTTTTTGTTACATAAACAATTGCCTTAATACTTACTTTATGCGCCGCCTGCCCTATTGGTGGCGCTGATAATGCTTTTTGTTCATTAAGAATGTAACGATATGGTCTAATAAAGAACGCTGTTTCATCATCTAATAACGGTACTTCTTTTGCTAATGTAATTAATGAATCAATATCATTTTTCGTAATCAGACGATCATGTGTTAAATTTAGCATTTTGGTTGAAGTTTTAATTGTCATATTATTAGCCGGAACAGTAATTGCCACCCGTTCAATTTCAATTCCTAATTGGCGATTAGCATCTTTAATTAAACTCGCTAATTCTTTTGCAACATTTTTTTCATCAATAATGATGCCATTGTCTGAAAAGCGATATTCAAGATGTCTTTTATAAAGCACTTTAATTTGTGATTCACTATAAACACCAACCATAAAACTAAAACTATAATTTTTAATTTCTAACACAGCATAGACTTCTTTTAACTTATAGTCCATTTCGTTCACCTCCTTTTAATATCTTTTTTAGTCGAATATTATTTCACCCGTTCTAATATTCGTAACTTTGCACTAGTACTGCGAGGATTAAGTGTTTGTTCATCCAACGCTGGTACAATTGCTTTTTTGGTAATAATGCGGTAATTACTTTCAAAATGTGATACCGTTGGTAATTGTTGATTAATTTCATAGTTTGGATCTTGTGTTAGAGTTTGAAAATACTTTTTAACAATCCGGTCTTCTAACGAATGAAACGAAATAACAACTAACCGTCCTTTAACCGCTAACATTGTAACTGCTTGTTCTAACGATGCTTGTAAAACTGATAATTCTTGATTTACTTCAATCCGTAACGCTTGAAAAACACGTTTTGCTGGATGTTTTGCTTTTTTTAGAACTTTTTGCGGTAAACTTTTTTTAATAATTGCTACTAATTGAAATGTTGTTTCAATTGGTTGTTCATCACGAGCAACAACAATATTTTTAGCAATAACTTTTGCAAATGGTTCTTCACCATACTCTTGAAAAACTTTTACTAATGCAGCAACAGAATAAGTATTAATAACCGTTTTAGCTGTTAATGCTTGTTGTTGATTCATTCGCATATCTAACACACTATCATAACGATAACTAAATCCCCGTTTGTCATCATCTAACTGGGGGGATGAAACACCAAGGTCATATAAAATTCCATTGACCATTTTAATTTGGCGCAATTGTAATTCAGCAGCTAAATTAACAAAGTTATTTTTAATAATTTCATAATTATGGTAATTACTTTGTTGTAGCACTTGTTGCGAAGCAACAATTGCATCATCATCTTGTTCAAAACAATATAATTTTCCAGCGGCCAAATGTTTTAAAATTTCAAGACTATGGCCAGCTCGCCCTAGAGTACAATCAACATAAATCCCGTTGGGAATAATATTTAACCCTATAATTGCTTCTTGTAATAAAACACTTTGATGTTTAAATTCCATAGCTTAAATTTTTTCCTCAAAGTTCTTCGCCGCTTCTTCCATTCCTGGTGCTTGGTCAATATAATTTTCTCAAACTTGCGGATCTCATAACTCAAGGTGATCGTTATTTCCAATAACAACAACATCTTTAGTAATACTTGCTTTATTTTGTAAAATAGACGAAATTTTAATTCGTCCAGCATTATCGAAAGTAGTTTCATCAGACATTGACATAATTTTCCGCGTCAATGCCCGTCCTTCGGGTGTGGCCTGTCCTGTTGAAGCAACTTTTTCGGTTCACTTCAATCATTCTTCTTCATTACGAACATCAATACAACCATCAAAACCAAGAGATATAAAGACTTTTTCATCTTTAAATTGCTCTCGCATTTTAGAAGGAATTGTTAATCTTCCTTTATCATCTAAAGTATGGTTGTAAGTTCCTAATAATGCCATTTTATCCCATTCTCCCCCACTTTCCTACATATTATATGATACTATTTCCCACTTTGCAACACTTTTAGTAATTTTTTTACAAAAAAGAACATTTTTTAAGTATCAAAACTTTTAATTTTCTGCCAAGTTTTATTAAGGTTCCCCACTTCCTCCCCCGTGGTTTGACTAAAAAAAAAAAAAAAAAGAATCTTTAACAAGATTCTCAGATTAATGAAATATTAAATTAATCAACTCTAACAACTTCTTTATTCTTATAATATCCACATTCACGACAAACTCTGTGTGGCTTAATTGTTGCCCCACAGTTTTTACATGCTATTAAAGTTGCCCCAACTAATTTAAAATGGGTACGGCGTTTTCTTTTTGCCTGTTTGGATGTTTTGCGAAATGGTACTGCCATTATTTCCCCTCCTTTGTCGTTTTAACCAATTTTTCGTGTAATTGTTCTCATCGTGAATCCACTTGTGTGGCCTGATATGCTGCAAATTCTTCTTCGGAAAAAACTTGCCAAGTTGAATCACCACTAATTATTTTATCACTATTTTTTGATAAATTAATAGGAATATTCATAATTATTTCATCTCACGCATATTTTATTATATCAAAGTTTTGTTCATTTAAATAATTAATATCACTTTTTTTATAAAATTTAAAACTATATTCATCGTTTCATTTTAAATTAATTGGCACCTTAAAATGTTCTAAGCTTCGTGCATCTTCCACAATAATTTCACCCTGAATTGTTGCCACAACATTAATTGCATTTAAATTTGAATGATAAGTAAGTGTTCCTTTAATAACAACACCATTAAGCGCTTTAATATTTGGTGAATAAGCTAGTAACTCATCAGCAATAATTAGCGGTGTTTCAATTGAAATTATTGGTTGCTTGATCAAATCTGCTTCTGTATAAATCATTATTTTCCCCCATTTACTATTAATTTTAACAGATTTTTTACTACAATTAATTTGATGAATAAAATTTTTTTTGGAAAATTATTGTTATAATATAACTATACATTTATTTTTAAATACTAAATGTGTAAAAATGAGGAGCCAAAATGAAAATAATAACATATGACAAAGAGAACCAGTTAACTGAATTGCAAATTCAATTAATTGAAAAGTTAAATAACGATATTCAAAGTGTTTTAGAGTTAACTATCAACGAATTAGCGGACAGTCTTTTTATTAATACATCAACATTAAGTCGGTTAATTAAAAAATTAGGTTTTGAAAATTATAGTAAATTTAAAGTGTGAGTTGCCGGAAAATATAATAATATTAAAGAATTTGATATTCAAGAAGATGACACAACCTTACATAATGTTATTGATAATATTTATAAATTACACACCTATGCTCTGGATGAAACTTATCGCAATTTAAAAATGAACCAGTTAGAACGAATTATCGATACAATTCATAATAGTAACCGCATTATTATTTGGGGCATTAGCCGTCATAGTTTAATTTGTGATAATTTAAATCTCCACTTAAATGTTTTAAAATATAATTCAACTTATTTATCAAACTATTATGCAACAATTCAAATCATTGAAACGCTTGGAGCAGAAGATCTCTTAATCTTAGTTTCTAAAAGTTTACAAGACGCTGAATATCATTTCTTAATCGAAATTGCATCAAAACGAAATGTTCAAATTATTTTACTAACAATCAACAAAGAATATAAAGGGCCCGCTAATTTACAAAAATTAACTTTAGAAAATACGGAAATTTTAAATTTTTATATTGATAACCCCCGTTATGTTTCACGTTTAATGTTAATTAATATAATATTTGGGATGTTAATTGCTAAATACCATCCTACCCATAATGAAGAATATCAAGATTATTACTTGGCAATTGATGAATGACATGAATATGTTAAAAAAATGAAATAGGTAAACCTATTTCATTTTTTTAACGAATTTGTAATTTTAGTTTTGCTAAATTAGCCTTAATTTTATCAAATTGTTGATTAACATCTGCTTCTGTTAATTGTTTTGCCATATTATTAAAAGTGAAACTAATTGTTAAAGCATGATGTTTTGGCATTGCTTTTTCATCAAAATATTGATCAATCACTTCTGTTGTGACAACATCTTTAACTTCTGTTAAAATTGTTTTTTTAATATCTTGATAACTTAATTCGTTTGGTACTCAAATTGAGATATCACGACTACTTGGTGTAAACTTATAAAGATTAGTAAAAAAAGTTCTTTTTTTAGCAGGATAATTAAAGATTACTTCAAAGTTAATTTCACCAAAATAAACTGGTGCTTTTAAATCATGTTCTTTACTATAGACTGGATGAATTACCCCAATTACTGCTAACAATTGTTTTCCTAATCAAATTTCACTGGTTTGATATGGATGATAAACATTATTTGCTGGTGCTTTTTGATAAGTTAACGCATTAAGATCAATTTGTTCACTTTCGAAATAAGCTTCTAATAAACTTTTCATATAGTAATATGAATTTGTTAGTTTTTCCCCGGTTGCTTTATTTTCAACAATTTCAGTTTGGCTAACAAACGCCCCATGATAATAACTTTCCCCATCATTTGCGTAAATCTTTTCCACGGTAAATAATTTTACATTTTTATTATTCCGTGCATTATTATAAACAACACTCTCTAATAAACTGTTTGTTAAACTTAAGCGCATTACTTCGTGTTCTTGTGATAATGGCGATAATAAATGATACGGTTTTTGATAATTAAAAAAGTTAAAATTTTCAATTTCTTTCGTACTAACTAAGGCATAAGTTTTTGCTTGATAAAAACCGTTATTTAATAAAAATGTTTCAAAATTTCGCATTGTTTTTTCATCTGGACGCTTTGCTTTTGCTAAATTAGGAAGCATTGGTGGTTGTGGGATAATTTGATCATAACCAAACAAGCGGGCAATTTCCTCAATTAAATCTGCTTTTTGAAAAATATCTGTTCTTGTTACTGGTGGCGTTACTAACAATTTTCCCCCTGTTTCTTGTAAACGAAATGCTAATGGTTCTAATAAGATTTTAATATCTGCTAGCTGAAAATTATGACCAATCAACTGGTTAATTTCAGTTAAACTAATGCTAATTGGTTCAACGGCTTTTTTATATTCTTTAATAAAATTTAAAACAGATAATTCTTCTAAAAAACCATTAATTTTTAATAAGTATAAATAACGTGACAATCCTAAACCAACTGTTGCATAACTAAGCGGTTTAATATAACGTTGTAAGTTAATATTACTAATCCCAACTTTCCGTTGTTGTTGCCGCATTACAATATGATTCAAGTGTAATGCTAAAACAGTAATCTCTTTTGTCTTAGCATTTACAGCATACATTGGATTTACCCGCACCCCAATTAATTCCACAAATTCATCACCATCAACAACAACTAAATCACCTTTATTAATTGCAAAAGTTTTATTTTCATAATTATCAGTAATTTTTAATGTTGCTTTAATTTTATCAAAATCATAAATTAATAATGGCTGTCCTGTTTCTAACGTTGTTTTAATTGCTAGATCTCCTAATGGATCAGCGCTATTTGATTGATATTCATTAATTTTTAATCATACTCGTTCGGCTAATTTTAATGGAGTTTGCTCTGCTGTTAACTTGACATTAACACTAATTGCTGATTGAACAGCAACTGAATCTAACACCACTTTTAACGGATTCTGATATTCTTTTAAATTTTCTGTTGACTCAAGTTCTAAAGGATATAATTCCCGCTTAAAATAACGAGCTAATTCCCGCGCTAATTCATAAGCGCTTAAGCAATCACTACGATTTAATGTTAAATCAATTTCAAACAAATAATCTGTTAAACCAATTTTTGCTAAGACATCATCAGCGCCAATCATATCATAAGAAACTTCTTTCTCATTAAAACTTAAAATAATCTCATCTTTTTCTTGATCTGTTAAATATTTCTCAGCAATTCCTAATTCGCTTAAGGAACATAACATTCCCTCAGAAGCATATCCTTTAATTTGGCGGGGTTCAATTTTCAGACCATTTGCTAAAACAGCACCTGGTTTTGCCACAACAGTATAACCATTTTCAGTTGGATTTTTAGCACCACAAACAATTGGGTCCACTAATTCTTGACCCGTATCAACTAAGCAAAATTTTAGATGTGTATCAGAAATTTCATTTACAACTTGAATTCGGCCACAAACAACATTACTATTACGATCAAAATTATGGGTACGTTCAACCTCAAACCCTAAACTATTTAATGCTGCAACAATCTCATCATTACTAATATCTTCAAAATCAATATATTTATTTAATCATTTTCTTGTAATAATCATCATGGACCTCCTAATCAAATTTCTTAAACTGTTCTAAAAAGCGAACATCATTCGTGTAAAAACGGCGAATATCATCAATCCCATATTTAATCATTGCAATTCGTTCAATTCCAATTCCAAAGGCAAATCCTGCTAATTCTGGATCTTGGCCACAAGCCTGATACACAAGTGGGTTAATCATTCCAGCTCCCATAATTTCAATTCATCCTGTTTGTTTACAAATTGAACAACCTTGGCCATGACAATTAACACAAGTAACATCCACTTCAACTGAAGGTTCCGTAAACGGAAAGAAACTTGGTCGTAAACGAATTTTGGTATCTTCACCAAACATTCTTTGGCAAAAATACTGAATTGTTCATTTCAAATTAGCAAAACTAGTTTGTGGAGCAATTAAAAAACCATCCACTTGCATAAATTGGTGCGAATGTGTTGCATCATCATCATCGCGGCGATAAGTGTTCCCCGTTGAAATCATCGCGATGATTTCATGTTTGCTTTTCATTTGTGAAATTGCCCGCGCTGTCATATTTGTACAATGTGTCCGTAATAACGTATTTTTAGTAATATAAAAGGTATCTTGCATATCACGCGCTGGATGGCCAATTGGTAAATTTAACCGTTGAAAGTTATATTCATCATCTTCAACTTCTGTTCCAAAAACAATATCATAACCTAACTCTTGAAATAATTGTGAAATTTCATCAATAACTTGGTTTAACGGATGTTTTGTTGCTAACGTTAAATTATACCCTGGTAATGATAAATCAATTTTTTCTTGTTCTAACATTGCCATTGCCATTGTGCTCTCTAATTCACTTTTCTTTGTTTGGCATAATTCCGTTAACGTTGTTTTAATAACATTTGCTCGCTTTCCAACAGTTAAGCGTTCTTCATGACTAATATCTTTCATTTTTTTTAAAAGATCATTTAAAGTTGATTTCTTTCCTAAATATTCCAATTGTAAAGCCGCAAGTTCAGCAATAGTTGTTGCTGCCGCAATTTTGTTAGTTGCTTGAGTAAATAATAATTCTAATTCTTTCTCCATGGCCTTTTCCTTTCTTGCCGAATGATTTATTGAGTAAGAAAAAACCTTGCTTATATCAAAAAATATAAACAAGGAGTAATTAACTTACGGTACCATCCTTTTTTACTAATAAATTAGTCTTAATTACAGTTAACGAAATTATTATCAAAATAATAATCCGGCTGGGATTAGCAGCTCTTCTTAGGTGAATTCCTAATCAACTAAGCAGTTATTTTCACCAACCATAACTTCTCTGTGTCTTAAGTTAGAAAGTACTACTCCTAATTCAACGATTTAATCTGAAATTTTATAATTATATTATAACCTATTTTATTCTGTAAGTTCATTTAGTTTACGTTTTTTTACCAAATACATTGATAATGATCACGATAGTACTAAAATGGCACTAATAATAGTTCCAACCTTGACTGGAGTTTGTCAATTTAATGGTAAATTAATAACAAACTTAAATTGGTGAAGAATAATATCGATTGCAAAGTATCACACCAGTAATGAAATAACATATGCTAATAACAACATCAATAAAACGCCAAGGACATAATTACCAATAATAATAAAGTTTACTTGCCGTGGTTTATATCCTAATGCTCGCATTGTTAAAATAATTTGACTTGCTTCGTCAATGACTGATGATGTAATTACTGCTAAAATAATAAAAATAATCATTCCATTTAAAATTTGTAAAATTAACAAGGAATCATTTAAGAGTCCCAGTCCCGCTTGTGCTAACAATTTTTGCAACGCAATCATTTCAACATTATTGGGACCAGTAAAAATACTAATATCACTGCCATCACTAGTTACAGTTTGCATAATCTTTTGTAAACTATCAGTAACATCATGGTTAAAAATATTAATTGTAAGGTTTTGCAATGTAATCTTATAATTTTGTTTTCCCGTTAATAAATTTTTTGGGTTAATTTTATCATGCACCATAATTTCTTTTGAAATTACCCCATTATATAAGTCTGGAACTGGTTGTCCATGAAAATCACGGAAAAAGTAACGAATAACATCAGCATTAACAAAAATATTACGACGAGTTGTATCATTTTTAATAATCCCTTTTACTATAATCGAAATATTATATGGTGTTGAAGTATTTTTAACGGTAAATTCATATGAAGAACCAACTTGTAAATTATTCAACCGTGCCATTTTTTCAGAAATTATAGCTGGAATTGCTACCCGACTTAAAGGGGTTGCTAATAAATTTGCAACAACTTGCTGATCAATTCCTTGCATTTGATAAAATTTAGCTCAAGTTTGCGGTTCAATTCCTTTTAAAACAACATCATTTATGACTGCTGCTTCATTAATACTTGGTGTTACTGGTAAATTAACTAATGGTAGTTCAGTTTGCGGGTTATAATATAACGTATTAAAAGTAAGAACAGTTTTAACATGGCTTTGGTCAATGATCCCCGTTCAATTAACAATGTTTTTTAATCAATCTGGTAGTGGCAACCCACCACTAGTTGATAAATCATTAATAATTTGCGTTAAATCAGCCAAATAAACTGACTTATAAATCGGTTGATAAGCAAGTAATTTCATTAAATTAGCAGCATCATGCGGATTTTTGTGAATTTCAGCAGCAAGCGTTCTAAAAGCTGCCAGTGATTTTTCTTGCTCAACTTCAACATTTGTGGTTGGCAACACCCGAAAATGGTTATTATTAACTAATTGTAATTTTTCTTCCCCACTTGGGGTTTGATATTGACTCGTCATCATTAATGTACTAGGAAATTGAAAACGATGATCAACATTTTTTTGATAAACATTACTGAATGATTGCACAATATCCCTAAAAATATCAGAAGCATTAAACTGAATAATAAATAATAAGGATGAAATAAAGAAAATAAACATTACTACTGTTCATTTAAAAAATCCTTTTAAAGTAAATGCTAATTGAATTCGAAATAAAAAACTAGTTTTTCGAAAGATATGTTTAATCCCCGTTACTAAAAAATTAAAATGTAACTTCCCAGCACCGTTAATTAACACTAAACTTGGTTTACGAAGATAACTATAAATAAATAAAAATGATAGTCCGGTAAAAAAGATTGGAATTACCAAAAACAAAATCAACATAAATTGTCATGGTGCATAAATTAAGGCAAACGGAATTAATAACCCCGAAGTATATAAGGTATTAACATACAACTGAATTGGGATACTAAAACAATAACCTAATGCAACCCCCAAGGACATTGTTAAAAAGAATTTTGTTAAAAAGACTCATGATAATTCTGTTGCGCGATAACCAAATGCTTTAAAAATTCCAATTTGACGCCTAGTCTTATTCATTTCCTTTTTCATGGTATAGTTAATAAAAATAAAACCTAAAAATAATAAAACGCTACCAACAGCACTATATAGAATAATTTGAATATTAATGTTTTGTGTTTGAGTTGCAATATAACCATCATCATAGGCAATTAATGTTGTTGTTGGATTAATATAAGCTTGGTGCAAATCATTTTTTAAAGTCAAAATTGCGCTAGCATCATTTAACTTGATTAAAACTTTTTGTCATGTTCTAAATTTATTAATTCCTAATTCACCTTTAGCATTAGCATCCGCTAAGGCGCTAAGCATTGCTGGAGTTGTAAATAAAACTCCGTACTGACGAATGTCATTATTATTTGCCGGACGTAAACCCCCACTTGTTCCTGTAATAAAATTATCTAATTTATTCCCAATGCCAACAATTTTTAAACTAAATTCTGGTTTGGTTGGAATAATGTTAATAATATCACCGATTTTAAATTTATTTTGTTCTGCAAATAAGCTACTAATAACAACTTCATTATCCGCCGTTGGTAAGCGTCCGTGGTATAACTTTAATTGATTAAAATTAACCTTCCCGGTGTTGGCTAAATTTGGAACAACAGCAGCCGTAATTTCAAAATTATAATTTGGGGAAGTTTGTTGCGTAATTGATATTGTTTCAAAAACCCCCGCTGAATATGCTGCTGGTATAGTCTGAGTTAATAACCTTGTCGCTAATTCTTTATTGTAATTATAATTATATTTTTTAAAATATAATCAGGCAATGGGATTAACACCATCAATGTTTGTCTTCGTGCCACGACTTGTTTCAATTTCATCTAGTTTATTCATAATCTGAACAAGACGACAAGTCTTTGCAAATGCCGGATTAGGTACTGCCTGACAAGTTGCTTCAATTGTTTTTCATCAAATACTATTTTCATCTAAAATTGCTTCTTCGTTTGGTCCCGTTACTTTAATTTTATGATTATTTTTATCAATAAATTCATTATGCAAATAATAATTTTCAATAAAGTTATCATTATACTCATTAGGAGCGCCAACAAAAAAATAATCTCATTTTTGCGAAGTTCGAGTTAAATCATTATATTTTAGTTTATATTGTAATGCGCCTGATAAAATTCCCGCAATCGTAGCAACAATAATAATTACAAAAAGAATTAAGCCTGCGGCTTCAATTCAGTTTTTAAAATATGATTTTAAATAACTTTTTAAAATTTGACGCATAATGTCTCCCCATTGAATTTTATTTTTGCCCTAATTTGTTTTATTAATTATATCAGGTAATAATACCATTATTTTAATTAACCACCAAGAAAAAAGACCCCATTTTATTTTGCTGGATTATAATAATCATTTTTAGAATCAATTAATTCTGCTAAAACATAACCTATTTGTTCAATAATATCTGTTGGTAACACTGGTTTTTTATATTGTGAAATTTCATCACCCGCAAAACCATGAAGATAAGTTCCAATAATAGCGGCTTCAAATAACTCATAACCTTGCCCAATTAAACTAGCAATTAAGCCGGTTAACGTATCACCCATCCCAGCAACTGCCATATAAGGATTGCCAGTTCCATTAATATAAACAATATTACCATCGGTAATAATTGATTGATAACCTTTTAAAACAACAATGATCTTATATTTATTAGCAAATTCTTTTGCAATATTTACCCGGTCTTGTAAAATCTCTTCAACACTTTTGTCAATTAAGCGTGATAATTCTAAAACATGGGGGGTTAAAACCCCACGGCCACGTAACTTACGCAATAATGGTAAATCTAGAACATTAATTCCATCCGCATCAACAACAATCGGTCCCTTATAATTATCTAAAATATAGTTTAAAGTATTATATGTTCGTTCTGTTTTACCCCTTCCCATTCCATAAGCAATAATATTAACTTTATTTGTTAATAAATCTAAAATCCGACCACGATCAGAAGAATCACAAAAAGTAATTTCCGGAGCCGTATTATTGGTTTTTCCTAATATTTCTGGTGAAACCGCTCAAATTACTAAACCAATCCCAGCATTTAACGCCATGTTTGCAACTAACGTTCCGGCATTTAAATACTCTAAACTTGAAGCAAAAATCATTAAATTGCCATAAGTTCCCTTGTGGGAAATTAGTGGTCGTGAGTGTAACTGCACACTATTACTATAAAACAAATTATTATTAACTAATTGCGAACAAATATCATTTACAGCTTGCGGATGAAAACCTAATTGTCATACCACAACTTCTCCCAAATAAGGAATAATATCATAATTAATAAATGCTGTTTTATAAGTAAAAAAAGTAACCGTTTTATTTGCTTTAATTGCAATCGTTGGAATTGTACCACGATCATTATCAATCCCGCTAGGAATATCACAAGCAAGAACATACTTTTGAACTTGATTTATTTTCTTAATAATTTCACTAATTTCTGGCGCCATTTTGCCATGATAACCCATCCCAAAAATACAATCAATAATAAATTCAGATCATAACAATATCTTATCAAGATCATCACTTAAAAAACTAATTGTTACATTAGATAAAGTCTTTAATTGCTCATAGTAATGTGCTACTTCTGGTGTTTTTGTAGCATCAAAAGTCGCTTTAGAAGCACAAATATAAACGTGGACTTTTTTACTAGCATCATAATCACTAATTAATTTTGCTAAGGCAAGGCCATCGCCCCCATTATTGCCACCATTACTGAAAATTAAAAAGTTATTAACCGTTAAATTAACATGATTAAATAATCCCTCGGCTGCTTTTGCCATTAATTTAATTGGGGTAATTTCTAATTGTTTAAAAATAAAATCATCAATATTTTTATTATCTTTTTGGTTCGTAATATAAAGCATAATTTTTTCATCTCCTTATTCAATTATAGTAAGTTAAGAAAGGAAAAACCAGTTTTAAATTCCTGGTTTTTTTAAAATTTCAACTTTTTCCTGATAATTTGGCATATATCGTTCAATATAATATCAAAATGACTTCGAATGATTATGATGAACTAAATGGGATAATTCATGCACAATAACATATTCTAAGACTGTTGGATCAAAATGAATTAGTTTTGTGTTCAAAACAATTTTTTCAGTTTGGGGATAACAAACACCTCATTTTCGAGTCATTACCTTCACTGATAAGTTTTTATAATTTAAACCCATTGTTGTTGCTCATTTATCCAATAATTGTTCAAACTTATAACCAAATTTTTGTTTTAAAAATTGATGCAACTTTTTAACATTTTCATCATAACTGCCCGCATCTTTCATTAAAAATAATTGGCGATTAATAATTTTCGTATGAACATTTTCTGTTGTTAACTGTAACGGATACTTTTCATTAAAGACAAAAACATAACCAGTTCCATCAGGATTAATCACAATTTTACGATAATTATCATGGACATCCATCACAGTAATAATTTTTTTAATATTTTTATAAATTAAAGCTTCAATTTCTCAGTCATGAGCATGACTAGGAGCTGAAACCTTAATTTTGCCATTATTAACATTTAAAACAATATTTTTTTGCTCTTTAATAATTAAATCATATTTAATTAAATTACCCTGATATGGTAGCACTTTCTGAAATGCCATAATGTTCCTCCCCTTAATAAAATAATAAAACTAGTTCTTTAATTAATGATGATTTTCATGTTCGTCAGAATTATCATTATTATCAATATAATCATCAAAGTTATTAGTTGGATTGGTATCGGATTTTGGCTTTGCTTTTTCTGTTTGTTTTGTAATATCTTCGCGATATTTTTTTCCAGCATTTCAAATTTTATCAATATCACCAAGGAAAACTTTGCCATCATATGAGTTATCAACACGTGCATTAGGATTAACTCGTTGTTTACCACTAATTTTTGGTACTGAACCAATTCGTTCTTCTAACTCTCGTGTATCCAACGGCATATGTTGTTTTGATTTTGGAATAATTATTGAACCTGGTCCAGTTCCCTTTTGTTGTGATGGTGATGAAGTTGTTTCACTGAAAATAGGAGCCGAATAATCGTGGTGTTTAATAATGTCCCCCTTTTTAACAAAATTGCCTTCTTGTTCAATCATAACACCTGTTGGTGATTCATCAACAATCCCAGCCCCTTCTTTGATTGTACGTAAATATTGGCCTTCTTTTCCAACGCGAATTGTTGGGGTTGAATCAGAGGTTTTACTTTCATCTTTTCAACGACTATTATCATATTCTGCTGTTGGTTCTGCTAAATGAGCTTCTCCTTGTTCATTTAACATTGCATTACGGGCCATTTTCGCTTTTAATAATGCCATCTTTGATTTTAAATCAGTAGCAGCGGGATTCTTGTTAGATAAACTAGACAATGTATCCTCGCGCGGATTAAGTTCGGCTTGACTAACCATTTCTTTTTGTGGAGTTAATCCTTTTGCCCCAATTTTACCTGTTGTTAAATTAATTGCTGATAAACGATTTTCTTGATCTGTTGTTAATGGTTTTGCTTTGCGTGCTTTTGAATAATAAACTGCTGTTAAAATACCACCAATAAAAGTAAATACTGGACCAATAAACAATAATGCAAAACCAGGATTAATTTTAAGTCCTAATTTAAAAATATTTAACCCTGTTTTTCCATCAGGTGTCTGAACACCAAATACAACAGCAAGAATCAAAAAGAAAGATGTTACAAAACCAAGAATTAACGCAAGAATAACACCAAACCCTTTATAACGACCATTTTTTGTTAAATAATTTGGGATTAAATACATTAATACTAAAAAACTAGAAATTCCTATTAAAATTCCACCAACCATTTCAGACTTCGCAAGGACATTATTATACACTGTTTGATTTGAAAATTGTAATACAACTCGTGCAATATCTTCTAGCAACATTCGTGCTGGTTCATAAAGAAAATGATTAGGACTAATTTTAATTTTAAAAATAAGTAATAACCCAAAAAATAGCGCACTAAAAAGTCCTCCAACTGTTAGAAAAATTAATGACGCTCCACGTAATTTCTTCATTCTTTTCACCTATCTTTTAAGCTTAACACAACCATACATATATTATTTATCTTCTAAATATACACAGTAATTATACCTTATTTATTTTAAAACTAATAATATTAATTATAATATTTTAAATTATGTCAACGATATTATATAGATATTGTAATCTAATAATAAAAAAACTTAAATATAAAAATTAGAATATAAGATAAAAATAAAAAAGTATGTCCAATTTTAATTAAATTAAACATACTTTTTATTTATTTTTAAATAATAAATTGATCGTTACTAAATCACCATTTTATTTTTACATTGGTGAACCATATGGTTTGAACGCAATATGTCATTTATCAACTGGTCATGGGGTGTAATAAATGTTATTGGTTGTTGAATTAACCCCAAATTGAAATCCTAAATTATAATGATCTCAATAAAATAAATAAATTCCGCGTTCTGGTAACTGTGGTGCATCACGCCGCATTACAAGATCTGTATTACTAAAAGTTGAGACTCAAAACTTATCAAGATCTGGTAAATTTTGATTGTTAGGATCTTCTTTAAATTTTTTTAATAAAGTACTTCATATTTTTTTATAAGTATATGTTTGTGAATCATTAAACAGCATTTCATGTAATTTTGGCTCTAACTGAATCCGTCCTTCACTATAACGCTTAATATCTCATGTAATTTGATAATATTTATAAAAAGCAGCAATAATACGACCAAAGTTTTTAATTTTATTAATCATCCCATCACGAGTGATACCAATATTAATATAAAAAGGTTTACCATTATTTAGGACAATCCCCGCTAAAGGAACTCCGGCAACTAAAACTTTTGATAAATTAACCTTAAATTGTCCTAACTGTAATTTTGTTCCTGATGTACTTGTTAAAATATTTAATTTTTCCCCATAATATTCTAAAAAATTTTCGGGGGTTAATTTATCCGGAGCATAGCCAGTATTAACCCAAGTGTATTTTTCATCGTCTGGTAATTTTGGTGTCACCCCATTTGTATCTGGATTAATAATTGAATTTAATAACGTTAAAATTTCTTCATCCGGAGCATAAGTAATACTGTTTCGAATCTCCCCAAGTTCATCATCTGCTTGTAAAGCAGTACTTAATTCGTTTTGTACAATCGTATCTAACATACTGTGATCAGAAGCATAATTTAAATCAAAATTATCATAAATTCTTTGATAGGCTGAATTTTGATCAACAATAATATCATTATCATTAGCATTAAAAAACTTAACAATTGCTTTTGAAACCGCCCCAGTTACAGCTGTTAAAATTTTTTGCATCCTAACAACATCATTAGTAATTGTATATTGCAATGTAAAAGGCATTCGCGATTCTAATGTTTTAAATTTAATTTTAAGTTCTAATTTAAAATCTAACCGAACACCTTTTAAACCATTCGAATCAACATTGGCTAAAGTTCCTAATTTATTAATATCAATATAGTTTAAATTAAACTTCATCGCATTCTGATCAGTTGTCATTGGAACACTATCTATATAATAATTTGAATATTCATCAGCAATTTGGCGATTAATATTATCAAAAACCGCTAAAAAACCATTGACTAATGCTAATAAAGCAGGCCCTACTTTTTGATCATTACGATCTAATTCTTGCAACGGTTTAGCAGCATTGACAATGGTAAATAAGTTTTCAAATTCGGGGATTGAATAATCCTTAATATCAATTAGTGTTTTTTCAGTTGCATATTGTTGAAAAGTATCAGTAATTTGTCTTGTAATTGCATTTAAAATTTTTAAATCACCTTGATATTCAAGTCCCCCATTGTCTATTTCGGGATCACTTTTTGTTGTACAGCTAATTACAGTATTAACTGCTGTTGTTGTTAAAGATAAACCCATTAATAAAGTTAGTAATTTTTTCATGTTTTAAACCCCCACTAGTTTTTTCATCAGTTATGAAGTAATTATAAAAAAAAAAAAAAAAAGGCAAGTTAAAACTAAATAAAAAATGTGGAAACCCCACACATTTAAGAATTTAGCTCATACCGTTAAAAAAATTATAACATAAAAAATAATTTAATAAGTAAAATTAATAACTCATCATAAGATCTAATAGATTTCTAGCAATTATTTCATCTTTTGAATGTATAAAATATCTATTAATTATTACACAAATTCTTAACAAAAAAGAAAATGAAATCTTAATCATTATACCTATATTATTTGGTAAATTTGGTGCTGAATGATTATGTGCCCAAGTATTCCGCATTTTTTTTAACAACTTCCATCCTGGTGATTCGTTAATAAAGTTAATTAATTCAATATATTCAGTTACTAATTCTTTCTTTACGAATGGCAAAGAAAAATCAAAAAAATGAGGATCAAAATACAATTTATTTAAATCAAATCTTTTGCCTTTATATTTTTCTGTAATATTTTTTAATAACTCTTCATAATTATCTTTTTTCGATAAACCATAATGCAATAACGTAGTTATTTTATCTAATGATGACATTATATAAAGAAAAGTTGACATCTGCCTATGATAATATATATTATCCATAAATTCACGAAAATAAGGATTCATAATGCCTCTATCATGTTCTTTTATGTCAAAAAGATAACTAATTACTTCCTCAATTTCATAAAACAAATCTCCCCAAATTATAGGTCTTTGAAATTCATTATTACTTAAAATAATAAAATAATTAGCCTGCATTTCTTCATTTTTCTCATAAATTTCATCAATTTTTTCTTCAAATGAAGAAATCCGTAACGTTGGTCCATCAGTTTTTTCTATATCAGCAGTAAAAATTTTTTCTATATCCTCAGGAATTAATTTAAATAAATATTGATCAAATTCTTTAATTTTTAATTCTAAATTATCAGGTTCTTTAACTATCTTTTTCATAAAATCATTATATCAAAAAAAATTATTTAAATAATTTAAATCTAAAATAACTTAAGCAACATTCAGCTGCATTAATCATATCTAGTTTATTTACACCAGGTTTTTCATCACGAATATTGGTTTTTTCATTATTAATGCAATTAAATAATTCTTGATATAAAAAACCATTCTTTTTCACCAAAATTTCTTTGTCATTAAAAGTTTTATAAACATCTAAATTCTTACTAAAATAAATTTTCCCTTCCGATAACAAACGTTTTCATTTGTAATGACGATCTTGAACACTTCAACCTTTTGAGCCCGTTACAAGAATAGTAGAGAATCTGCTAATATCCAAATTTGTGTTTTTTCAATCATCATGTTCAAGTAATGTTTTTCGAACAAAATGACCAACGGTGCGAGCATCATGTCCAATCCGATAATTAAAATCTTCTTTTAAATTATGATAAATTTGTGATCAGTTATTAATTTTACTGGCCATTGAATTAACTTTTTCGGTCATATCTTTAAATTCAGTTGAAGAAATTGATTGCTCTTCAAGAATGTAAATTGCTTCAACATATTCTTCTTGATCAAATTCAAAACCAATTAGAATTTGAGTAGCATCATCTTGTCCTTTAATACTATCAGCATAATCAGCTCCAACCTTAATTTTGGTAAATCAATATTTATTCATATCATTTCAGTAAAACTCTTTGGGGTCAAAAAATTTAGCACCAGTTATTAAGTCTTTTCGATAACTATATCGTTCAGCATTAAATTGCCGCTCGCCTCCTCGAAATAACGAATCATATACTTCTGGTTTATTTTCATTTAATCAATTTCCTAAATCAAATACTCTTTGACTAAGATTTTTATTATTTACTTTAGTAGTGCCTCTGACAACTGTTACACCAATATTGTTCATAAAAGTTGGATCATTAAAATATGATATATCATTGTTGTCTAATTCTTTTTGGACTTCTTCTGTTAATGGAAAAATCGATTGAACAAATGTTTCATAAATAATATGATCAGCATTATGATTATTAAATCCAAAAATAATAACCTGTTCTTTTCGCAATTCCATTGTTACATCATCATCTGAATAACATAACTGTGGAACTACTTCTCTTGTAGTTGTAATATTTTTTCCACGTGAGATTTGAATTATCATATTGAATAATCGATACATATATTCGTTTTCGTCTAAAATTGTTGCATCTAATGGAATCACTTCGTCTAAACCAAAAAAGGCATATTCCCCTACTGATGCATCTTGGCCTTCTCAAGTACTTCCATTGTCAAAACCAACTACTTTAATTATTCTGCCATTTGGCCATTTGTATTCGAATAAATTATCACTAGCTCTTTTTTTTATTATTTTTTCATCAATAGCTTCTTTAAGCGTAACACCATATTCAACTAAGTCATTAATCACTCTTGTCATTTTTTTATCGTAGTTATCTTTGGCTGATATATAAGTATACCTTGCCAGTAGACAATTTCAATCTAAAAAATTGCATGTATAAAATAAAGCTAATAAACAAATAAGATAAGATTTCCCAAACCCTTTTGCCCCAGTTAAAATTTTAAATATTGCTGGTTTTGATATTGGCTCACAAAATTTAGCAATAAAAATCTTAGCTAATACATCAATGTTAAAATTACAATTTTGTTCATCTCAATTTAAGTTAATTATTTCTTTTGTTTCCATGCCAATATAGATGCACTATTTTTCTTGATTTGTCAATAAATTTTACGCGCGAGCGCACTATGTTTTCAAAAAAAATTTTTCTTGCGGCGAATTCTAAAAGTATGGAGACCTCTACAATTATTCTTATTTGCAAATCTTCATTCCATTCATATTTACAAATATACATAATTCTCCACTATTTTTAAATTGGAGTCAAGGAAAATCTTTTTTTAGAAAACATTTGCGCGAGCGCTCGTGGATTTTGGCAAATAAAAACCCTTATAATATAAGGGATATTAATGATCTAGATTGATCAGTGCTATCAAATAAACCAATTGCAAATTTAACTGTCTCATTATATTCAATTGTAACTTGAATTCGCCTTTGTTAGTAAGACTATCATTGTAAGAATCAAATTCAATTTTGCCACTACCATAGCTAGAGTATAATTGTTTGACTTCTTCATCTAAATTAGTAATTCGATGAGCTAAGTATTTTGAATAGCTACCATTAGCTAACTGTTGATCTAAAGGCATTGTGGAAGGAATCGAACTAGTTTCTAACGAATTATTAATTTCCGGAAATGAAAAGTTATTATAGTCTAATTGATAAATATAGTTTTTTGAAATTATATCTTGGTTAAATTCAAAGCTATTTTCAGTAAAAATACCATAATTTGATTTTAATTTAACAACTATATCTTTATATTCATAATAGTCAGTTGCATCTGGACTTTCTAATGGATTAGTAACCTCAAAATAATATGGTAATAAAATTTTGTAATCGTCATTATCTCCTTTATTAATACAATAATTTGATTTTAAATTACTTGATAACATAGCTAATGCATTTTCAATTCGATTAACCATACTTTTATTTTCTAAAACTACTGTAGGATTTCTTTTTTTCATGCTATTCATAAATTTGTTACTACTGCATATCTATCTTGACCTTCAAATAAAGTTCTAATTTTATAAATTTTTTCATTATCTATTACTTCTACTCATTGATTATCATTTTTTATAAGTTTAACTGCATGTTCAAATTCCATTGCGATGATTGCAATTAGCACATCGAGATAAAATGTGTTCCTTTTGATAGTCCTTTGTGATTATTCGTGTAAGATGTTTACACTTTGGATTAATTTCAATTTCTTTTACATTCCCACCTGGTGTCATGCATTTTTCAATATCATTTATTTTATCCATGTCTAATCCTCTAAACTTTCGTATTGTTTATTTGAAATTTCATATTGTCAAAGTCACTCTTTATTACGTGGACAATCATTTTCTGCATTAATATCTTCTTCATAAATACAATCATAATCACTGTCTTCGCCAAAATTACAAGTACATTGACAATAACAGTCTTGAATATCATCTGTAACTCATCGTTCACAATGAGAACATCATACTTTAACTTCAACATCACTTTTCTTTAATCGATTATGCCGATACATTTCTAATTTATCTCTGTCTGCTAATAAGATTCCATATTGTTTATCTTTTTCATCAAGTTCATCTAATGCTTTTTGATAAATAACTTTTAAATTATCATAAATTTGCTGATGACTTTTTTCTAAATTTGTCATATTTATTTTAGATAATTCATTAACACTTACACATTCTTCTTTTAACTTTAAAATGATAGTATCTTTTTCATCAAGTTCTTCGTTTTTTTTATATATAATATTTCTTAATTCATTGATGTACTGATTTTTTAAAGTAATACCTTGCTCGTGTGCTTGAAAAAATTCATCTAAAATGTTTTTAAACTCATCTATAAGTTCTTTTTCACTTTCAGTTGGATTTTCATAAGTATCAATTCAATCTTTGTAATCTTTAACTTTTTTCATTTTGCACCTCTTTTAATTGTTCATATACTACTTTTAAAATATCAGGTGCCATATTGTTAGGCCACTTTGTAAAATCTTCTCCACATATTTGTTTTACCTGTTCTATTTGTTTAACAATATTGTTAATTTTTTCCATACCGCATTTCTCCTTTAAACGTAAAAAACCGCTTTTACGCGGTATTTTACTAAATTCTTAAATGTGTGTGGTACCTTACAAAACTAAATAAAAAAAGATATTAGTTTTAATCCAATAAAACTAATATCTGTGTCTTTAAAAGACTTAAGACAATTTTATTTTAAGATAATAAGAATAATTTTAATACAGGGTCTGTGTATTATATTTGAAAAAATTATTATTAGTAAAAAGAAATATTTTCAGAAATTATTAACTAATCTTAATTAAAGATATGGCACCTATTTTAATGGTTAATTTGCTGCTTAGTTAAGGATATCTAAAGGAACAAACTTATTTTACATAAATTGGTTCGGAAATGTAATTTTATTTTTTAAAAAGTCAAAAGGGATTTTTAAAATAATGATTCTGAAAATATTATTCTTCAACAAATGATCTTTTACTTAATATTTTTTCAAAGTCATATATATCCTCTCTATCTTAACAACCCAACCACCCTACCAAAATTAATAATTTTTGATAAATTTGATTATTTTTAAAACAGAATGTTAAAACAATTAATATTATTGTAATATATTTTTATCATTTTTTGAAAAAAATAACAAGTAGTTGTAATTTATGACTGAAATAAAGTTTTGGATATCAACTATCATTTATGCAGACAAAACAATATTTTCTTTTTTGGTTGTTAATAAAAAAATGGTAAAGCTATTCTTTATACTCGTAAATAAAAAAATGTTTTTAATACTAAATTATATTAAAAACAAGTGTTTCTAAAAAGTTATTTAATGATTGCTTGCGACTGGTAAAAGAACATCAAATTCTTTGTCATCAATTGTTTTGTTTCGTGCTCCAATGATTACTCTAATTTTTTTAGGTGTCGTTAAATCAATAACATGTGGCTGTCTATGATTAAAATAATCTTTAAAACCAATGACAAAATCATTTTCTGTTAATGAATCATCAATTGTTTTGACTGCTTCTAAAACTTTTGGGGTCAATGCAATAACTAGCTCAGATTCTTTTACCTTATTTGGTTGAACAGCGTTAACCATAATTGGCGGATTAATAGAATCAATAAATAAAATATTTTTATTAATTTTTCATTTTAGTTTTTGATTCTCATCCTTTAATTTTTTGTTCTCTTTGTGTAACTCTTCGTTTTCACCTTGTAACTTTTCATTCTCATCTTGACTATTGAAACTTTTATTTGGTTTTCCTCCTCCGCAAGCCATTAAACTTATTGTACTTGTTGCAGTTAAACTAATTGCACCTAATAAGCTTAGTAATTTTTTCATATATTTGTCCCTTCTTTAAAATATTGTAATATTTGATATAAAAAATTATAGCATACTTCATTATTTAAGAAGGTGAAATGGAAAAAATGAATTAATTTTATTTTGTTATTTGAGAAGAATTAAAAAAGTTTGATGATTTTTGATAATATTAATCCTTATCATGTTGCAAAAATTCAAAAAATGTCCGATAAACATAAAAAAAGTAATAATTACAATAATTATTACTAAACAGATTTATAATTTGAAAAAATAAACATATCCTTTTCCCGTATCACGATGATTAGTAGGATCACCAACTAAATTATAAGTAACTCCCCCAAATTTTAAATTAAGATGAAAACTATTAAAGTGAAATATCTTATGATTCCCCTTAAATGTATATGGAGTAATCTCCCCATTAAAAGTAAATAAGGTAGCATCTGAAATTTGTTGTGATGTTAAACTTGCTCTAAATTCCCGACGCATTAATTTTCATACTTCATTTTTTAAAAAATAAATATTAGTAACTTTATCTCATATGCTTGCTGAAATATGAAATTGTCAATGTCCTTGAATATGAAACATCTTAATTAGAGCAACAACTATTTTCCCAAAATTAACTAATTTTGTTTGGAAATCATTTTTATTAATTATTACAGGAACCGATATTGGCACTCCAGCATCCGTAACTATTCCAAACATTGGACACCCAGCAATTGTGATTCGTGATAAATTAACCTTAAAAGTTGCAATTGGAATGTCCTCTATATTATTATCAATTTTTAACATTTTTGTTTTATAAAAATCAACAAAATTTTCAACAGTTAATTTGTCATCACCATAGCCTTCCCCTGCTCAATGAGAATAATCATTATTAGAATTTCCATATAAACTTTGACCATTCGTATTTTTATCTAAAATACTTGTCTCTAAGTCTAATAACTTTTCATTCACGTTTCAGGTTAATTGTGAATATAACGAACTAATATTTGGGACTGCTTTTAAATCATTATTTAATTGAAACTGCACTAAATTATCTAATCTTGCATGTTCTTGAGCATAATTAATATCAAAATTATTGTATAAAGTTTTATAAGCACTTGTTTCTGATAAAATAATTTTATTATTAGCAAAATAATCTCTAATTACTATTGAAACTGCTTCAATTGTTCCATTTAATAAGGGTGTCATAATATCTAAATTATCTGTAATAATATATTTTAAGGTAAACTGTTGGGCTGAAACTAACTTTTTATAACGAACAGTATAATTCACATTATAGTGCAATGCAACAGCATTCGTATTTTCTACTGTAATTTTGGCAATTTCACCTAATTTTGCAACATCAATATATTGTAAAGTATATGTTATCTTATCACGTTCTAATGTCATTGGTTCCATTGCAAAATAAAAATTTGAATATTTCGCTTGAATTTCGCGATTAAGATCATCAAAGACACTTTCAAAACCATCATTAATAATTGCAATTGCTTCATCAACTCCTTCTGTTGTTGCCATAATATTAACTTTTGATTTGTCTTTTAATGCTAACCCATAAAAAGGAGCAAATTGAGTTTTATGTTGTTCTGAATTAATATATGAATTATTTATTGAATAATTAGTAAAATTATCACTTATTTCATTTATAATTTCGTGTAAAACTTCAACATCTTTTGTTTGATCACTATCTTCATCAGTTTCATGAGTAACAGTTCCTTTTGGTTTACACCCTATAACAACATTTATCATCGTAAAAATTAAAAAAATAGTTCCAAATATATTCAATAGTTTTTTCATAGTTAACATTTTCCTTCCATTTTTTAAACTAAATATGTTGCTAATCTTAAAGTTTTAACAGCAGGATATTCAATATTTTTGTTTCTTCTCAGTTTGTTTCTTAAAAATTTTTACTTTGTTAACTAAAATAAATAGTTTAATTTCACTTTTTATGTCTTTTTTTTACGTTATATTCTTAATTTTATTAATTGTTATTTAATTACTACTTTAATATTTTTTAATTTCAAAACCCAATATTTATATTGCAATTAATAGTTAATTGTCCTGAAAATATTAATACATTATTATTCTTTGTTATACATTATAGCATAAAAAGTAAGGCTTTTAAAGTTAATTTCCAAGAATTACAAAAAAATAATTTCTTTATCACAATAAAAAAACTAGTTTTAAGATAAAACTAGTTTATCGCTAACACTCTTTGGTTATTCCTAACATCATTACTGTAATGTTGCAACAATTTGATAAAATGGTTGTTTTGAAAAAATTGAGGCGGCTTTATCTGATGACGCCAAAATTTTTGACCCCGGTTTTGCTCGAAAAACAATTTGTTTTGTTTGTGTGTCATAAGGGACGTCAACAAAGATTTCATCATATCAAAGGTCTTTATATTTATTTGCAAATTCTGGTCCTAAAATGCTTTTGACAACTTCATAACGGATATCATTTAAATTATCCCCAGTATATTTTAAGTTTAACGTTACTGGGATTTTTGCTAAGTTTTGGGGTTTTTTGTTATCAAAATTTAAATACTTACGGTGATCTAAAATAACATGGAATTTAAAGGTTACTCCTGAATCATTAAAAACATTAGGAACCGTTCCTTTTAGAAAAAAAGTTCCGTTAAAATCATCATCAATTTTAATCTCTAAAGTTCCCCCTGATGACATAAATGCAGCAGCAATTGCCTGGCTATAAAAGGCCGAAAAACGATTACGATCACCAGTAAATTCCATTAACGCTGCTGCCATTGGCAACACATTAGTTGGGGTATTTTTTCAATTATTATACAACTCACTTGCTAAATAAATATTCCCCAAATTAACCGTTGGGAAAACTTGATCAAAAGTAACTGCCTCTGAAACAATTTGTAATTTTCCCGTAAAATTACCGCCCGCTTTAGCAGTTACCGTATATGAAGTATTACCATTAATTGTCACATCAACATCATTACTGGTAAAATTAGTTCCGTTTAAAATATTAATAATTGCTAACACTCGTGCTGGATCAGTTGGATCACCAACCGCTTCTTCCGCATATGGTAAGGAAGTAAAAGTAATAATTTTTGTAAGATCATTTGTTGTCCAATCCAAATTAATTTTTTTTGTTAAGAATGGTTTCTTTGTCACATCAGGCATAAAGCGGATTGTTGCTGTTTTCATTCCCGGATCAATATCAACATCTAAATCATCGGGATTATACCTTAGCTTTTTAATTTCCGCTTTAATACTATGGACATTGGGAACAACATGGTAATTAGTTTTTTCCCCTAAATCCAACCCAGTTGTGCAACTAACAACTGACATTACACCAACCGAAGTAATTGTCAGCGACGCTAAAATCATCATTAATTTTTTCATAATGAAAGCTCCTTTATTGTAAAAATAAAATATTAAATAAAATATATCAATAAATTGGTTTAATAATTTAACCTACTAATAAAGGCGGACAGTTTTCCTTTTTAAACTGAATTAATAATTTTGTTTTTCGTAATTGGTCTTTTAAAATTGTTTTTCGAATTAGTAATTTAACAACAACAAAAATTCGCATTTGGTTTAAAAAACAAATCATTTCTCAGAAGGGATCAGGTTCAGCATTACGATCAAATAATTGCTGATAAATTTCCCCGTTTTTTAAAGCAACAAAAAAGTTAATTTTTTTAAGATAAAATCAATAAATCACAACTAACACAATTGTTAATAGTAATGACATCCCAATAATAATATAAAAAATATAAAATAAATTTAATAAAATTAAATATGGTAATGGCCCAAAATGTTGTTTTTGAATTAAATTAATATACTGTTGAAAATTATTATATAACACTAATGTTAAAATAATTAAATTCAACAACCACGTTAAAAGTACTAATCAATTAGTTTTTAATAGAATTTTACAATGTTCAAACGAATATTGATAATAACGAAAGTTAATTAAAATTTGTGTTAATATTCCCACAACAAAAACAGAAATAAACGAAATTAAAACAATATATCCCAAGTTAAAAATAAAATTATCAAAAAGAAAATGATTAACAGGATAAATAATACCGACTCCTCAGAAGAAGAAAATATAAAAAAGTAACATTAACAAAAATGAACTAAGAAACTTATGATAAAAGTTATTATATTTTTTGGTCATTATCATCACCTGCTACTTTAAGAATTTATCTTATTTTATATCCATTATTATATCACTAATTAGTATAACAGAAAAAATTAAAAGAATAATTTATAACAAAAATTGCTGCTAACAGCAATTAATCATCTAATTTTAAAACAGCCATAAAAGCTTCTTGCGGTACTTCAACCGACCCAATTGCTTTCATTCGTTTTTTTCCTTCTTTTTGTTTTTCTAATAATTTCTTTTTCCGGGTAATATCGCCCCCATAACATTTTGCTAAAACATTTTTGCGCATTGCCTTAATATCTTCACGAGCAATGACCTTATGATTAATGGCCGCTTGAATGGGAACTTCAAAGTTTTGTCGCGGAATAATTTCTTTTAACTTAGCACATAACGCTTTTCCACGACCATAGGCAAAATCACGGTGAACAATAATCGATAAAGCATCAATAATATCACCATTTAATAAAATATCCATTTTTACTAGTTTATTTGGACGATAACCAATAAACTCATAATCTAAGGAAGCATAACCCTTACTAATTGATTTTAAACGATCAAAAAAATCAAAAACAATTTCATTTAATGGCATTTCATATGTGAGAATTCGTCGCGTATCATCAATATATTCTAGATTAACATATGTTCCCCGTTTATGTTGACATAATTCCATTAATGGACCAATATATTGGTCAGGCGTCATTATTGTTGCTTTAACAAAAGGTTCTTCAATACGGTCAATTTTTTGTACTGGTGGTAAATCACTTGGATTATCAATTGTAATCACTTCTTTGTTTGTTAAATAAACATGGTAAATTACTGATGGCGCTGTTGCAATTAATTCTAAGTTATATTCCCGTTCTAGGCGTTCTTGAATTACATCCATATGTAATAATCCTAAAAACCCACACCGAAAACCAAATCCTAATGCCTGCGAAGTTTCTGGTTCATACACTAATGATGCATCGGATAATTGAATCTTTTCTAATGCTTCTTTTAAATCTTTATACTTTGCTGAATCAATTGGATATAACCCACAAAAAACCATTGGATTCATTTTCTTATACCCCGGTAATGGTTCAGTTGCTGGGTTTGCCACGGTTGTAATCGTATCTCCTACCCGGACATCACGGACCATTTTAATACTTGCTGCTAATCAACCAACCTCACCAGCAACTAAGAAATCCTTTTTAACTTCTTTTGGAGTTTTAACCCCTAATTCTGTTACTTCATAAATGGCCTTTGTATTCATTAATTTAATCTTATCACCAACATGGACTGTTCCTTGTTTAATCCGAATCGAAACCATTACCCCACGGTATTTATCATAATGCGAGTCAAAAATTAGCGCTTGTAAAGGTTTATTATCATCCGCATCTAACGGTGCTGGAATATATTGCACAATTGCTTCTAAGACTTGATCGATGTTCAAACCAGTTTTAGCACTAATTAATGGGGCATTAGTGGTTGGAATCCCAATTAACTTTTCAATTTCTTCTTTTACTCGTTCCGGATCAGCTGATGGTAAGTCAATTTTATTAATGACAGGAATAATTTCCAAATTATTATCAATTGCTAAATAAACATTTGCTAGGGTCTGTGCTTCAATCCCTTGAGCAGCATCAACGACTAAAATCGCTCCCTCACATGCAGCTAAACTCCGTGATACCTCGTAGGTAAAATCAACATGCCCCGGGGTATCAATTAAATGAAAAACGTATTCTTGCTTATCTTGAGCATGGTATTTTAATTGCACGGAATTTAATTTAATGGTAATCCCGCGTTCACGTTCTAAATCCATTGAATCTAATAATTGTTCTTGCATTTCTCGTTTATCAACAGTTCCCGTTAGTTCCAAAATTCGATCAGCTAAGGTTGATTTACCATGATCAATATGGGCAATAATTGAAAAATTACGAATTAATTTTTTATCCATTCTAAAGTCGAACCCTTCCTACACCAAGATAAGTTATCTCTCTGATATATATTATACATAATTTTAAAAAAGATAGTTGTTTCACAATTAATTCTCATCATAAATCTGAATTTTCTAATCCCTAAGGAACAAATTGTTTTCTTGAATTTTCTAAGAAAATATTATATAATATAGTATGCAAGTTAGAAATTAAAAGGTAAATAAATCGATTATTATCAATATTTTTTATAACGATGAAAAGAGGAAAACTAATGGATAGTGATTTTACAAAATATTACAATCAATTAATGAATGAAGTAAATTTAGTTAGTAATGTTGAAAAGATTTCTGATACAAAAAAAGACTGACTTTATACCTTACTAAAAAATTTAAAAACATTCAACACTAAACAAGTTAAGTTACAACAACATGAAGGGTTAATTTATCAAATTATGAAAGTAATTGATCAAAGTACTGAATTCATCCATAACCGCATTAGTAATGCTTTAAATGAATATCGCAAGCTATACCGTCAACATTTTAAAGTCAACTTAGATATGCGGAACGAAAATAATCGAATCTTTGCCTACTGTGAAAAACAACTAGAAACAAACTACGGCGACAGCTTGCAAGTGTTACGCGACTCTGTTATTAACTATTATTATTTAAACTATCTAAAAGATAAAATTGAAGAAACCTTAAAAATTATTAGTTTATCAGCACGAACATTGTAACAAGAAAAGAGTAACCCTATTCGTTACTCTTTTTATAATGTCAAAATTGTTCATCATCTCAAATTTTATTAGTACTATGTTGGTTAACACGATCAAAGACAATCGTTAACGTGATTCCCAGGACTGTTGATACCGCAACTTGAATTGTATCATTAATTAATTCACCAATAGCCACGGCAGAATCAAAATTAGATACTAAATAACTGTATAAAACATACCAGAATAACATTAAACTACTAAGAAAAATTGCCCCATAACGACTTAATACTCGTGATAAAAAATAAGTAATTAAAAACATTAGCACCCGAATCACAATTGATGCTGGAATAAAAATCGGAAAACCAGTAATAACATCAATAATTGTTACATATAAAACACCACTAATTAATAACATTGGCCCCTTAATTAAAGTTATTAAAGCTAAAAATAATCCATCCGCTAACTGTAATATTCCCTTGTCATACCCAAGACGAATAAATTGTGAAGCACCAGCAACGGCTACTAACAGTGCTGTAATTAACGCCGTTGTAACCAAATACTTTAGAGATTTTAACCGATACATTATTAAATCAAAATGTTTCCTGGAATTATTTCTGGGGATGGAGTATGATAATAATTTTTCGCTTCGGTTACTTTTTTGCCTTCTCGTTGTAAACGAGTAATTATTAAATACCCATCTTCAACTTTAACTTTAATTCCGGTTTTTAAGACAGCAATAATTGTCCCGTCTACTAAGTCAGCATCCTTTTCTGCTAATGGTTCTGTTGCAATAACAGCTTGATGAATTTTATAAATAACATTCGCAACGGTTGTATAAGCAATTGGTCACGCATATAACCCTCGGATTTGATCATAAATATTTTGTTTTGGTAAATGTCAACTAATTTTTTCTTCATCACGAGTAATGTTATAAGCAAATGTTGCTTGACTATCATCTTGGGGCGTTCCTAACAACTTTCCAGTAATAATATCTAATAAGTGTTTCTCAATCATTGTTCCTGCTAAAATCATTAACCGATCATGTAATGATGAAGCGGTTTCATCAGCGGCAATTGTTAAAGCTTCTTGAACATACATTTCCCCCGCATCCATTTTCTTAATCATCTTCATTAAAGTAATCCCTGTTTCTTGTTCACCATAAATAATTGCTTTATGAATTGGTGCGCCGCCCCGCAATTTTGGTAATAATGAACCATGGGCATTAATACAATTAATTTTTGCCAACTTTAAAATTCGTTCAGGAATAAACTGCCCATAAGCACAAGTAACAATTACATCTGGTTGTAATGCTTCTAATTCCGAATAAAGATCATTAATTTTTTCTGGCTGAAAAATCTGAATTTGATGGGCTAATCCAAATTCTTTCACTGGTGAAAATTGAACCGTTTGATTACGCCCAATTTTCCGATCAGGTTGGGTTACAATCCCAATTAACTCAATTGTTGGTGCTAACTTTGTTAATGCGGTTAAAACTGCTGTTGCAAAAACAGGTGTCCCCATAAAAATTACTTTATACTTTTGCATTTTGTTTGCCTCCCTTTTCTAATGATAAATTTGCCATTAAATGAACAATATGTTGATAAATTACAACCATTGCTAAAGTATCACGATTACAATATTTGAGCATTTCCGCTCGAAAAAAGGTTTTTCAAATTGGCATTGGGATATTATTTTCAACGCGACGGCGAAAAATTTCACTTGCCATATCCCCTTTTTGAACCTTTAACGCTTGATAAGTAAAGTGGTTATCAAATGCTGGTTGGGTTTTTTTAATTGATGCTGATCCATAAAACTCTTTTTTATAAATCATAAAATCTTGAAAAAAGTCCATCAGGTCAATTGTTTTATTACGAATAATGGTCAATTTTTGTTGTCATGTTTGATAAGTTGCAACAATTGTTTTATCGGTTGTTTTACTAATTAAAATTGCTAAATAGTTAATTAATTCTGCTAATACTTTACATTCAAAACTTTTATAATAAGCAACATAAACCCCAACTTCCGCGCGGAATAAATCAGTTACTAAATGTTCAATTAGTTGCAAGCGTGGATCACCTTCACCATCAGCTAAAAAGGCATAATGTTCCATTGTTGTTTCGTCATGGTAGGTAAACTGCTGATCTTTAATTATATGGACCGAATATTGAAATGGAATTTGTTGATAGGAGTAAGAATAATCAAAGCGGGGAACCGCAGCTTTCATTGTTTCAAAATCATACATGTACAACGGATATTGATATTGGGCTAAAACGGTACTAATCCGTTCAATTTTTGTTGGGTCAATAACCGGAGCATTATCCTGTACCGCTAAAATTTGGCGTTGTTGTTTAATAGAAAAACAAATTGGTTTTTTTTGCCGCGATGATTGTTGAAAAGTAAATGGTAAAATAACATCTTTTAAACAGTCAATATGTTCTTGGTATTTTAATAAGGTCTTCTTTTCCATCCCTCGGATTAATTCAAAAACACTATGGTGTTCTGGTAAAAAAGTTGCTGCATGTTGACAATAACCATAGCGGTCCCCTTTGGCATTAAAACATTGTTCTTGGCTAAATAAGGGCAAAACTTCAGCAGCTGGTTTTGCCAAATAACTCTTAATTAATGCTAAATCATCGGTAATTAAACGGTTTTTTGCAACACGTTTAACAAAAACTCCCGTTAACATTTGTTGGCAAAATTCTAACAAGCTAACTGGTTGCAAAGTTTTGGTTGGTAACTTATATCAATCTTGAAACATAAACAATTCATCATCATTAATATCACCAACACGAGAATATTCCGAATTCAATAACATTAATGAAACTTGACTAATTTTTAACCCCACCCCGGTTAATACATAATATTGGTAAGCAACATCATAACCATATTCATCTTTCACTGGTTTATCAACATACATTTGTAAATCTTTGTCATATTTACGACCCGTTGAAGCTTTAACCTCAATTAAGTGATAAGTTCCATCAGGTAGTTTTTTTAAAATATCACACTTTGTAATGCAATTATTATAAATAAAGGAAGGCTCAAAATAAACATCATAGTTTGGATTAGCTAAAACTTCCGTTGTTTTAGCAAAAGCAATTTTCTTACTATAGTGTTCTAAATTAAAATAGTTATGATCACGCATAAAGTATTCGCGTGCTCGTTGCCCAACTTCGTTTCCATCAGCAATTGTCTCACCAGGATAAAAATCAATTGTATCTGGAACGGTTGATTGAACATCATCACTAAAATAACGCACATCATCACTAATACTTTCATTTTTATCAGCTGGTCAATAAGTTTCTAAGGCTAAGTCATATAAGTTTGGGGTAAACAATCCTGAACCAACTGTTGTTTCATCATCATCACTACCAATAAAATCACTATCATTAATTTTGGCACTATTAATATTATCTTGTAAATCAAAAAAGACAGAAATTTTTTGTTCTGTTACTCACTGTTGGACTGTTTTTAAGTTAGTCCGTGATGCTAATGTCCACGCAATTTTTAAACACTTTTTAAAGCGTTTAAAGTCCTCTTTTTTTAATGTTACGACTGAATCCATTTTGTTGCACTTCCCTTTCGTTATTTGTTCATATCCTCTGAAAGATAAAGAAAATAAGACCATGCTTATTTTCTTGGGACAAATTTCTCAGGTTTCGGTTTTGGGCGTTCATCGGCAGGTAGTTGCCCTACTTTTCGTAGTTTACGCTCTTCCTCGCGTTTTTTTACCATTTCCGCACGATGAGCTTCATATTCTTGTTTTGCTGTAATTTTAGCAGCTTTCTTTTCTTCTTTTGTTAACTTAACTTTCTTTTCGCTAATTTCAATGCGATGTTTTGTTTCATCTAAATCAATTTCTTGATTAACCGTTCAAGTTGTTTCATATTGTTTTTTACTAATTTTTTTTGAAATCCCTTCAATTTCAAAAGCCTTTTGTTCTAAAAAAGAATTAGTTTTTGCTTCATAAATATCAACAATAACATCAAAAATATCACGATATTTAAATTCTTTCCCCTTACGAGCAATAACTTTTTCATATTCTAAGCGTAAGTTTTTACGGTTGTCAGTTTCTTTAATATATTGTTTAATTTTATCTTTAACTTGTTTTTTACGTTTTTCACGTTCAAGACGTTGTGCTTTTCGTCCCATAATTGACGAAACAATTGCAAAAATAATAACTGCAACTACAATTACTACTAAAATGACATTCATTGTCATACTGCCACCCAGAAAATTTGACATTATTATCTAAACTCCTTTTTTACTTTATTTATATTATGCACTATTACCACGGATTTTACAAATGTTTTCCCCGGGGCAAATTCTTTTTTCTTCGCAATAATTTAATTTATCCAATCACAACATTATGATAAACTTCTTGAACATCATCAACTTCATCTAACATATTTAACATTTTTTCAAATCGTTCAGCATCTTCGCCTTGTAATGTGATCCGTTCATGGGGTAACATTGTAATCTCTGCCATTTGAAACGTTTCAATGCCACTGTCATCTAAAGTTGTTTTAACACTATTAAATGCTGTTGCTGGCGCATACACAACAATTTGGCCATCTTCAGCGACAACATCATTAATATCACAATTTGCTAACAATAATAATTCAAAAACTTCTTCGACTGTTTTTCCTTCAAAGGCAAAAACTGCTAAATTATCAAATAAATGTGTTACTGCCCCATTAACTCCTAACTTCCCGCCAGTTTTTGTAAAACAATTACGAACTTCCGCAACAGCCCGATTAACATTATTTGTTAAGGTGTCAATAATAATTGCACTACCCCCCGGACCATAACCTTCATACCGAATTGCTTGGTACTTTTCATTATCATTACCACTTGCTTTTTTAATTGCCCGGTCAATAACATCACGCGGAATTTGTTTTGCTTTTGCTTTATCAATCGCATTACGTAATGCTAAATTAGCATTAGAATCAACGCCACCCTCACGCGCTGCTAAATAGATTTCACGGGCCATCCGGTTATATAACACCGCTTTTTTTGCGGCTGTTGCGGCCATTGATTGTTTGCGAACTTCAAATGCTCTTCCCATATTTGCTCTCCTTAAATCCTTATTTTTTCCTTATATATTATACAATAAAATATTTAAAAGTTATTTATCATAACGCATTAAATAACCATTTTCATTACCATAATATTGAGGAATTGTCCGCACAATATGAAATCCATGCTTAAGATATAACTTTTGGGCAACTAAATTATGTTCATTTACCTCCAAAAAAACACTATTAAAAGAAAAATGCTCTAACAAATAAGTTAGCATTTTATCACCTCACCCTTGGTGTTGATATCTTTTTTTAACCGTTAGTTTAATAATTTCTAAATCACCACCACTATGCATTAAAATAAAATACCCAACTAAATTATTATTAAGAACCAACTTATAAACAAGATAATTTACATTATTAAGGATTTGAATTAAATTACGATATTTGTAATAATGTTGCGGATAGTTTTCTTGCTCTAATAAAAATAATAATAACCCGTCAGTATTATTAACTGGTTTAATTGTCATCATTATCCTAATGCTTTCTTAATGTAACGTGGTTCTAGAGCAAAAATATCATCAACCAATTCGAAATGGTTTTTTAACAGTTGATAATTTTGCACCGGATTAATGTCTTGCAAATCACACCGAAATTGATAACCGGGAAATTGTTTAGTAATTTCTAAACAAGTTTCATAATCAATAACTTGACTAGGAATCACTTCTTGACCATTACTAATTATCGCAAAGTAACGTTGCCCACCACGCGCATCTAACATTGAAACAACATTATCGAGTCCGGCTTGATACAATAAAGTATTAATAACAGATACTTTAACAACCGGATTAATTATTTTAATTGTTTTAACAATTGTCATTGGAATTCGAATCCCAGTATAACTCCCTGGTCCAACTGTCAAATAAAAATGATTGACATCTTTTAACTGCAAATTATATGTCGCTAATAACTTGTTAATTGCTGGTAATGTTTCTTCAGTATGACGACGGGCATTATTTTGATGAACTTGACCAAGCACTTGCTCATCTCGTGCTAAAATTAAAGTTAAAAAGTCAGTACTAGTATCAATAAATAAATTTAACATCTTATTCCCCTCTTCCTAAGGCCTCTCGTAATGCCGTATTGTTAGTTTTAATAGTAAAAACTCGTTCTTCGTTATTTTCAATATTAATAGTAATTTTAATTACTTCATAGTGATCAGTTATATCCTTACTAATTAAACTTGGTCATTCAATAATATTAATACTATTCGGAAAATAATCAAAATACATTGCTCATTCTTCAATATGATCTAAACCTAATAACCGATAACAATCCATATGATTAACAAGAATTTTATTTGGGGTTGTATATTGATTCATAATAATAAAAGATGGTGAAGTAACCGGTTCTGTTACCCCTAACGCAGCTAATAAATACTTTGTAAAAGTTGTTTTACCAGCCGCTAATTCCCCTTCTAATAATAAACATAAATTAGGTTGCAAAAATGGCACTATTTTAATAGCTAATTGTTTTGTTGCATCTTCATTTTTTACCATTATTTTCATAATATCCCACTTTCTATAAATAATTATATCTAGGAATTAATTAATGTGCCATACTTTCCCAAAAATATGTAATAATTAAAGGACAGAAAAAAAAGAAAGGTTGTTATAAACTAATGAAAGATATTTTAATTATTGGCGCTGGTCCGGTTGGGTTATATGCTTGAAGTTGTGCCGGAATGTTAGGATTAACTGGTTATATCATTGAAGGAAATGATAATCCTGGGGGACAACCTTGAGAGTTATATCCCGAAAAACTATTATATGATATGCCCGGTTTTTCTGAAATTAAAACAAAAACTTTTATTGAGAACCTAATCAGCCAAACTGAAAAAAGTAGTAAACAAATAACCTATTTTGGTAAAACAAACATTTTAACAGTTAACGAAGCGAATGATGGTTTTGCTGTTACTCTAACAAATAACGAAGTTATTAGTGTTAAAACAATTTTAATCACTAGTGGTAATGGTGTTTTTACCCCAATTCGATTAGAACACCTTGATGCAACACAAAAATATGATAACTTGTGATATGCTGTTAAAAAACTAACGACTTTAACTAATAAAAAAGTTATTGTCTTGGGTGGTGGAGATAGTGCTGTTGACTGAGCAAATCATCTAGTTGAAGATAAGATTACCAACAATGTCACCATCATTCACCGGCGCGAATTATATCGTGCTAAAGAAAGCAACGTCCAAAAACTACAACAAAATAAAATTACAGAACTAAAACCTTACCATGTTAAAAATGTTCAAGTCCAAAATAAGCAAATTAAATCATTAATTCTTGAACATGAGAACAGTAAAGAAACTTTAGAATTAGCAGCTGATTATTTTATTGTTCAATATGGGGCAAAAGTAGCGCCAACAATGTTAAATCAATTTTCTTTAGAAACAACACCAATGCGCAAAATTATTATTCAACCAAGTGGACAAACTAGTCATCCACATATTTTTGCAGCCGGAAATAGTGCCTATTATGAAGGAAAGTACTATAATATGGTAACTGGCTTTGGTGAAGCAATTAATGCTTTGTTTAACATTACCAAGATTATTCATGGGAATAAATATCACCCCGGTTATTTAAGTGATATTAAAAAATAACAATTATTTTTCTTGAAACAAAAAAATGTATATAAAATATACATTTTTTATTTGATTAAAATACTTATGAACCTTTTAAGGTATAAATTTCTTTTGGTGGTTCATCCTCACTCATTTTCTTTGTATTCTGATGTAAAGCTTCTTCCCGCTCTCATAATTTTTGATATGGCATTTCTGGTTCGGTTAAAGTAATAAAATCATCTTCATATTTTTGTTGACGAATTTTACGCATTTTATCTTGCCGTTTTGTCCAAATCTTATGGACAATTGGTAAACGTAAGAAAATCCCTCGTACTGACCGTGGTGCTCATAAAATTGAATTTCCAATAATAACAAATAAAGAAGCAAAGATTAATCCGAAGAACATGTTTAAGAGTTTTTGTCACCCCCATATTGGTTGTAACTGATCATTATAAATTTCCATTGGATTATATGTTTTTGTTAAGAATAAATAATTAACTAAAATCGCAATTACAATTGGTACTAATAAAATCATTCAATTACGAAAAACACCTTTAAAATTACTATTATATGTTAAAAATAATCAATTATAAAATCATAAGTATAAAAAGCGAAGTAAACTAACAAAGCACGTAATAATTACAATACCATATAGTGCCGCGGAAAGATCATTTACTAAAAATCGGAAAATTAATGCTGTAAAAAAACACAATACAATATTAATGATCCCAATCACAAAAGTTGGAATTGCTGTTTGCTTATAATTTGCTTTACCATACACTAAAACATTAGCTGGTTCTGCTAAGACAATAAAAACAGAACTTAAAGCTACTAATAACGAAAATGTTGGTTGATAAAAAATACTTTTAAAAATAGCAATTTCTTGTGGCGTTCAAGCATTTAAGGTTTTTGCACTGTTGTTAATTTGTTCAAGAATTTGTGGGGCATATAATGTTGTCACAAAGTATGGCGATAAAATAAACTGGTTAACAAATAAAAAACCACCAATCATAAAGGCATAAGTTTCAAACTTAAGATAACTATTTCAATCAATCCGTCCATTTTTTGCGGTTCAAGCGGCAAAAAACTCACGAAATGAATTAATTAAAATCATCATAATACTTCGAACCCCAACAGTAATTGTCATATATAACGATAAGGTTGATGATACCCGTAACCCTAATAATAAAGCGGTAATAATAACATCCCCATTAATTAATAAGGTTTCACCAATATTCTTTAAAACAACAATATTACTTGATTTTACTAATTGCATATTATCTTTTTGCCGTCCAATCCGAATTCAAGGATAATGAAACTTAACAAATACGTAAATTAAACTTCCCTTCATAATGGAATATCCTAGGAAAATTAGGAAAACAAAAATTGGGTCAACTGTGCGCGAAATTAAATAGAAAATAACTGAATAAGAAATTAGATCACAAATCATTAAAATTAAACGACGCATATGGTTATTTTGATCCGCTTGCATTAAATTTTCATAACAAGCAGTTCAAAATAAGGCAATTAAGTTTTTTGATCCAATAATTAAAACGATTAAAACCATTTTTCATAATGGATAACTAATCGTTTGATCATTTCATAAAATCGTAAAATTATCTTCAAATAAATAAATATAAGCACTATACCCAATTGCAATTGCCGCTAATAAAATAACGCCAACAATTCCCGAAATTTTATACTGGTGTTTTGCTGTATTAACCATTTCATTAGCTTTAATTCAATCTTTTTGTAATAATGGTTTCATTAGAAAAATAACGGTAATCGCTCCTAACCCACCTTCAACAGTTCCTAAAAATGAAACAATCGCAATACTATTCTTTACAAACCCGTTTAATTGCGAACCATAACTACGAATTAATAAATACATTAATGTAAATTGAAAAGCAGTTCCAATTAAAGAAGTAAAAGCGCCAATTAAAATACTAATGATTCCTCTTCTTGTTGACAATTACTTCACCTCTTTCTGCTGTTTCTCATATTATTATTCTATAATATTTTCTGAAATTTTAATAACCTTTTCATTTAAATATCCTAAATGCTCAGGTAACTGATGAAATATCAACGTTGTTGCATATAACCCAATCATGTATTCTTTCGTTATTCTTTTCGCCCCATATTTAACGTCATTTATAATGGGATGTTGTAAATAACTTAACGACGCTCGAATTTGATGCTTCCGTCCCGTTCCCAATGTTACTTCTAATCAAGTTGTGTTTATTGTTCTGTTAACCACCTTAAAGTAAGTAATTGCCTTCTTACTATTAGGTTGTTCAGTTAACCTAAAAATCATCTTTTGTCGTGATTCATCTTTTGCTAAATAACCTGTAACAGTAAATTCATCTTTTGTTATATTTCCTTCACATTGTGCCAAATATTTTTTTTCAATAGCTGCTTTTTGATTAATTTTGCTTAATAATAAATCCAAACTAATTTTATTTTTAGCATATAGCACTAATCCTCTTGTTAACTTATCTAATCGGTGAACATGGGAAATAACAAACGATTGATCAGTTTGTGGATGATAATCTCCTTTTTGCATTAAGTAATTTTGCACCATTCCATCTAAAGAACTATGAAATGTTGAATGCATTTCTACCCCATGTGGTTTATCAACAATTATAATGTTTTCATCTTCATAAACAACTACTAACTCTTCTTGAACAGCATCACTTCCCGCTATTTGTTGTTTACGTTCTGTAACCACTAAATTTTTATCAAAGATTAAAATTTGATCACCTAATTGGAGCTTATAATTCCGTTCTTTCATCACTTTATTATTTACTTTAATCTTTTTATTTCGAAATAACTTATAAAGCACGGATAATGATGTTGTTTGAAACATTTTTTTCATAAAATTAAAAAGCGTTTGATTAACATCATTATCTTTAACTGTTAATGTAATAATTGTTTTTTGTTCCATACTTTCACCCACCATTGTTTCTATCAATATTATATAATGAAAGTTTAATGATACAACAAGAAAAAAACATCCTAAGTTTTATTTAGAATGTTTATCTCCTTTTTGTTTCTTTGCTTCAACTTTTAAAACATTAGCTTTAATTTCTTCAATTTCAGCAACATCAGTAATTTCATTAAACAAATGATATAACATATAATTTTTTTCTTTTTCTTTTGTTGCAAAATGTTGTTCCATAAAAACAGCTGTTTCATCAATTATTGTCATTAATTGATAAGCTTTTTTTGTATCAATACTATTTGTTGACAATGGTCCTTTCACCAAGGTTGGTAATTGAGTAACAAATGCATAATCTTCCAAAGCTTTTTCTTTTTCAGTATAGTAAAAAATTCGAAAGGCACTAACTTTTGCCCCAATTGTTTTAATAGCATTCCGAACACCAGTCACTTTTGTTGATAACATATTTTTAATAAATACTGCAATAATAACCGTAATTGTTCCAATTGGAATAATAATTGATAAGATTAGATCTAAATCAACGCCAAATTTTGTTGAAAAGATTGCTTTAATCAAAGTATAACCATTTTGGATTAACAGTACTGTTACAAAGAATGAAAAGTTTGTTGCTTTTCATCATTTGTGAGGTACTAAAACTTCGGTTTTTCTATTTAAAACATATCAGAAGAAATATGATACTAAAACCAATAAAACTCCATAAGCTAAACTAATTAAAGTTGTCAAAAAATTAAAGAAACTAAAAATAATTGTTAAATTTGTTAAAAAGTTTAAATACATACGAGGGTTAAAAATAACATAATCATTTGGAAAATTTGTTGATAACCCATAACGTCATTCAAAACTACGACGTTGTGCTAATTTAATAATTATAACAATATAATAACATAACGCAATTAAAGCAATCATTGCTGTAATAAATAAATATGAATATGCCATATTAATATTAGTTGCTCGCTGATTTCAAGCCACACTTCAATCCGTTACACTATTATTTGTTCCAAAAAAATTAAACGATAATAATGAAAAATCAATTAATGGATATGTAATACTCATTAAATTCTTATAAATTTCTTGCACTTCTGCCGGCGTTTTTTTCCCTGCCGCAATTTCCGCTAGAACTTGTGAAACATTATTTTCATTATTAATTCGTTCACGTTCATTAATAAATAAAACTAAAAATGTAATAATAATCGCAGTAAAAATAATTCAAAAAATCATTGAAACTAAATACTGCCCGCCAACTAAACCAGTTGGTGTTTTATTTTTTGTCATTAACATCACCCTATTTTCTACTTATTTTAAAAATAAAACTATAATTACTATAAAACTGCGTTTGATATTATATTGATATATAAATACTAATTTTTTATACTAAAGTGATTATAACAAAAGAGTAAATAAATACAACCACTTATTTTATTCCCTTAAAATAAATTTTTAGGTACCGGTTATTTTCTAAAAACCATAATTTTTTGAAAAATTCCTTATATTATTTAGTTAAATGTCTACAAAATTAAGTTTCTTTAATTTTCTGATTTAATTTAGCCTTAAAATCATTTTTTTGCTATCTTTTTAATTTCTGCCATTAATGTCCGTTATGATACGCCAATAATTAATGTTTTTTTGTTTAAAACTAATAAGTTATTAAAATCTATACTACTCTTTCTAATGAATGGTTACCTGAATATATAATTGGTGTACTTCCTTCATTAATTTTATATTCATTTATATTCTTGACATTAGTTCAACGAGTAGTTTTATTAAATTGAACTAATTCTATTAGTTCATTATCAATTAATTCTTCAATTGGCTTAAATCCATTTAGGTTTGCAAATCTTAAATCTATCATATTAAGTAAGGTTTCTTCATTCAAGATTTTAGGTCCATAACCTAGTGTTTGCTTAAAATTATGTGAAATTTGTCCTCCAACACAAACTTCTAAACACCATGAATATTGAAATAATCTATTTGTTTTTTATTACGTTTAATATAATTATAAACTTGCTGAATCTTATCTTGTTTAGGAATTAATGAATCACCTTTGAAACCATTAATTAATTCAAGCAAACTATCTACATCACCTTTAGTAAAAAATTCTCGTGCAATAAAATTATTAATATAACTGATATTCAGATAGTCGCTAATGAAAAAAATAATTAAAGCTAATTTTTTTGTTTTATAAATTAATGCATTTTTCCGATGTTTTAAGTACAAAATTAGTGCAATTAAAAATATAATAAATAATAAACATATCCAATTGAAATAAATAACATCAACTTCTTTTTTGTAAAAAATAAAAAATCGAGTACCAGCATAAACTTATACTAAAAAGTATTTGTTTAATTGCCGGTAAGTTTTTGGTTTGTTTTTTATTTAGTTTTGTTTTAATATTACGATATTTTTCAGCAATTTCATGTTCTTCGGGAATACAATTAAGTGGTGATTTAACTAGGAGATTATTGATATTTGGGATATTAATAAGCTTTTTCTGTAATTTCATGTTTAGTTTCTTGTTCAATTAAAATATCATATTTATCGTCAAGTTTACCTAGCATATATGACAATAAATCAAAATAATAATCTGATAAAAACTAACTGTATCAATACTTTTTGTTTTTGTTCTTTTCCTAAATTAAATTCTTTTGCAAATTTTCAACTAAATTCCATATAGGCTTTGGCCGAATTTTCTCTTGCCGAAAAAACAACAACATATGAATTTTTCGATTTAAATAAACTACTCGCTTTAATTAACTCCACTCCTTCTAAACAAGATTAGAGTAGGTTTTTAATTATTTTATTAGTTTTTAAATCACGTAAAATTGAACATTATACATAATAGAATAAATTCTACTTTTTGAATCATTTATAGTTTTATCTACAAATTAGCTTTTACTTAATTAATAAGATAATTTTTACCTAACTTACTTAGGTTTATAAATCTCTAACGCCTTTTTTGTTGAAGTTTTGTAATTAACAATTTTATTAATTGTTGGGCGATTTTTTAAAAATTTATTACAATAACTTAATTTTGGGTCATATTTTTTCTGTTGTAATTCAGGATTAAAAATCCGAAAAAATGGTTGTGCATCAAAGCCCGTTCCTGCTACTCACTGTCATGAACATTGATTTATAATTGGATCATAATCAATTAATTGTTGAGCAAAATATTGTTCTCCTTTTCGTCAATCTATTTGTAAATTTTTAACTAAAAAAGATGCGCATACCATTCTTGCTCGATTATGTAATAAACCTGTTTCTTTCAATTCTTTCATTCCAGCATCAATAAAATCAAAGCCCGTTTCACCATTTTGTCATTTTTGAAATCATTCTTCATTATTTGTTCAGTTAATTGTTAATTTTTTATTTCAATTTTTACTAAAATGTCATTGATTATGTAATTGGGCATTATAAGTTACTTGATAATAAAAATCACGTCAGGCTAATTGACGAGCAAAAGCGTTATCAAAAGTTCCAAATTTTTCAATACTTCAAAGATAACATTGACGGATTGATATCACACCAAACTTTAAGGCTGTGCTAATTTTTGCTGTATTATTTTCTAAATCAACAAAATCCCGGTTTTGTTGATACTTATGATCTAGACGAAAAATTGCTGTTTTTATTTTTTCAAATTCTAATGGTAAATTGAAATCACTAGATCTAATATTTGTAATATCCAATAAAATATCCATATTTTTTAATTGTTGAGGTGAAAAGTCTTTAACCTTATAAGTAGGAATAGGATTTTTACTAAAAATTAGTTTTAATTTATTTCAAAATGGCGTAAAAACAGTATAATATGAATTTTGACTAGTTTTTATCGTTCATGGTTCTACCAATAAATAATCATCAAATTCACGATAAATAAAATTATGTTCTTTCGATAATTCACGCATTGTTTGACTGCGATTAATGGCAAATGGAGTATAATCACGGTTAGTATATATCTTATTAATTTTATATCCTTGATCTAACAAGAATTTAATTCCTTGTTGCTCACTATCACTTTTTAGAAAATTAACATGGACTTTTTTATTTAACTGTTTTAAACAATGGACCATTGCTTCAAAACTACGTTGAGAAAAATAATTATTTTCTTTTATTTGCTCTTTTGTAAAAATAAATAAGCAATAAATCTTATTCTCTTCATTGGCTAATTGAGCAAGACCAAAATTATCTTCAATTCTAAAATCTCGGTGAAAAATAAAAATATTCATTGGTTATAACCACTTTCTAATTTATTTTTTACCATTATACTATAAAGGATAATGATCTCATTCAAAAAACAAAAAAAGTTTATTTAATTTTTCAATAGTTGTTTCAAACCATAACTATTTTCCCTTACATTATTTTCATATTAAAATAAATTTTTTTATTTTCTCTAGTAAAATAAAAAGTTAAAAATAAATTTAGCATTCAACAAATTATTTGTTAATTATTTTTATAATTTTGAAAATAATTTGATAAAGTTATTTCTCAATTAAATGTACGACTACAAGACAGTTCTTAAAATTAGTTTTTAGATATAATTATTTATATTAATTTTTCAAATTAATATGCATATTAAATATGATTATGTAGAAAGAAAAAAAGGAAAAAACTATGAAAAAAATATTAAGTCTATTAACCGGCATAGGAATCACTGTTGCTTCAATGCCAAGCGTAATTGCAGCAAATGCTTATGACAAAAATAAAACAATTGTTGTTACTAATCATGAAGTTTGCACAAAAATGGCTAAAAAATATATCAAAGCATATCCAAAAATTACATCGCCAGAGTTATTTATCATTACTTCAACTTGTGAAGGGATTGTTAATCCGATGGATTCTGGTCTTGGCGGTGGATTCCAGATGGTACTGCATACTGCAAAAAATCCTTCTGCACATTATATTAATTCGAGAGAAAAATCAGGCGCTGTAGTTCCCTATCAAAGTGGAAATACTCCGCAGCACATTGGAGTTCCTTCAATGCTAGCTGGTTATCAACATTTATATAATAACTTAAAAAAATGAGGTTTAAAACCCGCGGTCCCATGAACTAAACTTTTCAGCAAGAATATTGCTTTAGCTAAAAAAGGAGTTTATATTTCAGATCGATTAGCATCTGTCCTATATCGTGTCAAAAACAATCAAAAATATTTGAACATAACAGCAAATAAGTTTTATAATACTAATTTAAGTAAGTTCCTTACCCAAATTGCTAATAATAAACCTAATGCACAGCCCTTTTATATTAAAAATTCATTAATGAACAGAATATTAAACGAAGAATTAAATGAAATTGGAACATTTATCACAAATAATGACGTTGCTAACTATAAAGTTACTGAAAAACCAGCCTTAAAACATGATATCTTAACCTATATGGCCCATACATCAGCATTACCTGGTGGTGGTTTCTTGCAACTGTTAGGTACTAGTTTACTTGCAGAAGCCATTTCAAAACATGGATATTTAACAACTTGAACTGATATCCAAAAGTTTAGTTATAAAATTAGAGTTCTTTATTATATGTACTCGTTAGAACCACATCTTAAAGCTTTTAAGAAAAAAGAAATGCAGTTGATGTTAACACGCGATGTTCCTATTTTGGCAAAGAAAATAATAAAAAAATTATCACAACCATTACCAACCAATATTGCAACAAAGATTGGAAAAACTAAATTACCATTATCTCGTGTTGTCAATTTGGAAATAAATTTTTAACACCAATATTATTAGCAATAAAAATAACCCGTTTTCTTAATTGCGGAACACCATAATCAGCAGAATTTAAAACTTTATAATCAATTTCATAACCATTTTCTTGGTACATTTTAATTATTTCATTAATCACTAACTCTCCATCCGCATTTCTCATACTTAAAATACCCAGTACATTTTCCATTATTACTATTTTAGGATTAATTTTTTTAACTAATTCCAACATTGATTTATATAATATATTCCTTGGATCATTTCATGAACGAATCCCGGAAACACTAAAACCTTGGCAAGGAAAACCACCAACAATAATATCTGGCATATTACTCTTAAGCATTTTTATTAATTTATTTTTAGAATCTAATTCTGTAATATCATTTTCATCAACATCATGATTAATAATTTTTCTTAGATTTTTAAAATTATAAGCATAGGTTTCATTAGCTTCTGGAAAAATTTCAAAATTTTGAATTGGTTGCATTCCAGCCATTGTAAAACCAACACCTATACCACCTGCTCCTGAAAACAAATCAACAAATTTAATTTCTCTTTTAATATTTCAATCTTGAAAATAATCATACTTTCATAAATCCGCTATATCTGTAAATTCAGAAGTATCATTATATGATTTAATACGAATAATATTTTTTAAATTATTTAAATTTAAAATTTCTGTTTGAATTTTATTTTTTTCATACTCATTAAATAATTTTATTTTACGATTATATTCAGAAGTATCAATTAAACCTTGATTAACTGCTGCACGTAAAATAATATTTTTTCCCACTTTTAGCATATTTGCTAGTTTTAAAACTGAATACATCCTAATCCTTTTGCAATTTCCTTTCTTCTTATAAATTAAGTATATAAATATAACATTATTAATGCAAGAAAATTATCATTTTTAGTTAAAATTATTAATTATAATAAAGTTAACTCTTCTTGTTTAATTTGAATAATTTAAGTTAAAACCATTTGATTATATTAATTAATATAATAATGTTCATATCTACAATTAATTAGATTACTATTAATTTAATTTTATATTTTTATTATAATTATGATTTTTTTAGATTTACTTATTGATATTTTCTAATTATGTATTAAATATCAAACAAAAAAAGAATATCAACAATGTGATATTCTCATATTTTTAAAAGCAATTTTTATTTTAAAAGAGGAAATTGCTAATTATTAGAGTTAATTAACTCTAAAATTATTTGTATTATTTTTAATAAATCTTATTTAAAAAGGTCATCAACTTTTTAAATAATTTGCTGCTGATTTTAGGTAATCCGTTGCCGATGAAACGTAATGTTCGGCGGTTTTTAACGCTTCATTGGCAAAGTGTTTGATACTATCTCAATGTTCATAAGTATAGTAACCACCATAAATCGCAGCGCCAATTAATAATGAAATTCCCATTGTTTCAACTGCTGTTCCCAACGAACCAGCAAGAATCCCACCTTCAACAGCAGTTGATGTTGAACCCGCGATGATTCCTTCAATTTCAGCAAGTTCAGCACCAGTCAAGTTTTCTAATGATAAAAAGGCATCGGGAATTAATTGATCAATTCGTTGCGCAATATTTTTCGCATAGATTAATAAATTTTTTGTTGTCATTCCTAATGAAGATATTTCACTATAAAAATTACTTCACTGAAATGTTTTTAAGAGATTAAACAAAGTTCCTAATTGACCCATTGCCGCATTGTAAAGAGCATAAGTTTCATTTAATAAATTAGGATTAGTTAAGATATTTTTCATTCCCACAACATAATCTCAAAATCCAATGCTAACGTTAGCAGTATTAGCTGCACTTGCAGCACTCCCTGCTCCACTACTGATAATTCCGATTGAACCTAAAAGGCTTAATAATGTTCCCATAATTTTTTCCTTCTTTCCTAAATTATATCTTCAGTATACAGTTTTAATCATGCCCAAGTTCCGAAAAGAACTCCGATTGCAGCAAAGGCAGCTGGAACTGCTCATGATGTTGCAGTTAATGTTCCCTCGGCTACTAAAACTGCCGTATTATAAATTAAGCTATATGAAACGCTACTTGCAAAAAAGGTAATATCTTTTGCTCATAACAAGTCATCTCATAAATTTTTATTGGAAATATCATTATCAATCAGAAATGTATTTATTGCATAATAAACAGTGAATAATGCTGCCCCTAAAGCGGTTGCGGCAATCGCTCATGGAACGCTAATTCCAAACCATCAAGCCGCTGCTCAGAAACCAGCAGCAGCAATTTCAGCGATAGTAGCAGCTGTATAAATCCCGGTATTAACAATTTTAAGTTTGTTTACTGCATTTAATGTATTAGTAATTGTTTTTTCTTTATCTAAATCTTTGTTAGTTGTTTGTAACAAAGAATAAGAATTTAATTTTAATGTTTCGTTTTTATGATCAAGTTTAAAATGTTGATCAAAGTCTTTAACATTTGTTTTTAAATAGTTTGTAATTTGATTTAAATTAAAATTTTTGGTTTTAAAATCATTGACATATTCTAATGATTTTTCTTGGACTTTATTAATTACTTCAGAAGTAATCGGCTGATTATTAGCATTTGTTAAAACATTAGTTTGATACAATGTTTGAAAAGAATCTTCTTTAAAATAATTTTCAACATGATCTCAATCTATCCCTTCTTTACTAACATTATCTTTGTGATGTGTTATTGGTTCATATGTTTTATTTACAGCAATTGATAAAACCCCACTAGTTGCTAAAAGAGCTGTACTAAGGACAGATAAAAGCTTTTTCATAAAATTCATCTTCTTTCTAATTTATATTTTATTATTTTCAGTAAATCACTACTTAAAAGGTCATCAATCTTTTAAGTAATCAGACGCCGATGATACATAATGTTCACCCGTTTTCAGTGCTTCACTAGCAAAATGTTTAATGCTATCTCAATGGTGATAAGCATAATAGCCACCAGCAATCACAGCACCAATTGCTAACGAAATACCCAATGTTTCAGCTGCCGTTCCTAATGAACCCGCAAGAATACCACCTTCAACAGTTTCTAATAATTCATTAGTTGACATTGTTGTGTTAAATATTTCTTCTCAATTTAATACAGTCGGAAAATCTAAATAATCTCAGAAATATTCTTCTATAAATTCAACTGGATTATCAACAATTACAGTTTCTGCAATTAGATTTGTTGTAGCATTTACTGTTACTCCTGCGCCACTGCTGATAATTCCGATTGAACCCAAAAGACTTAATAATGTTCCCATAATTTTTTCCTTCTTTCTATTATTAAATTGTTATTTTTTTAAAAAGGTCATCACCCTTTTAAATAATCAGTCGCCGATGATACATAATGCTCACCTGTTTTCAGTGCTTCACTAGTAAAATTTTTAATGCTATCTCAATGGTGATAAGCATAATAGCCACCAGCAATCACAGCACCAATTGCTAACGAAATTCCTAAGGTTTGTACTGCAGTCCCTAATGAACCCGCAAGAATACCACCTTCAACAGTAACAGGAGTTGATAATGCTTCAGCAGCTGCAGCAAGCGCTGCCTCATTTGATAAAACTCCAGTTGTTAAACTAGCTGTTTCTTCTAATGCAATCATTGCTTCAGCAATAACATCAGTTGCTACTTTTTCACCAGCATAAATCGCTTTTTCAATAGTTAAAATTCATGTTGAATTTGCATTAAGAATTCCAGAGACTTCTTTGCTAACAAGATCAATCATTGATGATGCACTAGCATGAATAATATATGTTCCAGCAGGAATAGTTGTTGCGTTTGCAACAGTACCAGCCCCACTGCTGATAATTCCGATTGAACCCAAAAGGCTTAATAATGTTCCCATAATTTTTTCCTTCTTTCTATTATTAAATTGTTATTTTTTTAAAAAGGTCATCACCCTTTTAAATAATCAGTCGCCGATGATACATAATGTTCAACTGTTTTTACTGATTCACTAGCAAAATTTTTAATGCTATCTCAATGGTGATAAGCATAATAACCACCAGCAATTGCAGCGCCAATTGCTAACGAAACACCCAACGTTTCAGCTGCCGTTCCTAATGAACCAGCAAGAATACCACCTTCAACAGCTGTTTCTGCGGCCAACGCCCCTTCAACAGTTGCTACTTCGTCTGATACAATATAACCCATTTCTTCAAGATATGGAATTATATCACCTGTTTCTAATCCTTCTGGAATATAAACATATTGTTTTAATAAAGATAATGTACCTTCACTAAATTCACCTCAACCATTTTGTAAAGATGTTTGAAGGCCATTTAGTAAACTTTTAATAGCACTATCGGTAATGGCAACAGAATTGGTGGCACTTGCGGCAGTACCAGCCCCACTGCTGATAATTCCGATTGAACCTAAAAGACTTAATAATGTTCCCATAATTTTTTCCTTCTTTCTATTATGAAATTTTTATTATACATTTTTGATAGGTTAGATAAGGTTGTATTGAAACCTTTACCTAATTTATTTATAACTCTGCTTAAATAAAAAAACAATAATTTAAAAAAATTATTGTCTTTTTATTTATTTAATATGAAAAGATATGGAAAATTATGAAAAATGATGGTAAATATGTTATTCAATAATAATCTTAATTAAAATATAATTTGATTTAAAAACTTTTATTGTTTTTTACAGGGTACCATAACATCTATTGCTGAAGAATTTGTTCAACAAATGTCTAATTTAGCAATCTTAAAAACTTTATTATGATTAATAATAATTTTTTGATCAGATAGTCCATTATGTTTAAAAGTTGTTGAAAAATTTAATAAATTTTGTGACACACTTAAAATCTCTTCACAATTTTTTAAATTAAATATTATTCGCTAATGATTCCAAATCTCATGATACTTTTTGTGCGTAATCCGTGGTAAAATTGTTTCTCGACGGCCAACATAAGGATAATCAAAATGTATAATTGCTTTCGCAAAAATAGGCGTAATCACAACAAATCAAATAATACTAAAGATTGGGATTCAGAAGAACTGTGTTCCTTTTGCTGCTGGTAAAATTCCCTTGTAGATAAAGTCGACTAAACCATCAGTAAAGGATACTCAAATATGAACACCCAACATGGACATAAACAAGCCATTTAATCCTGCAATTGGGGCATACACCATAACGTATAGCAATGGTGAAGCTAAGAAAATAAATAAGTTAATGATAATATTATTTCCTGTTAAAATTGTCACTAATAAGATAGTTGACATTAACAGCGCGGTTGAAAGGCGGTTTTCCTTTTTACTAGTTAAGATAATTGCAACACTAACTCCTAATGAAGCACCAAAGACAATCGCATAATTTGGTGGTAGTTTTAACTGAAATAAATCACCAATATTTTGACTATATAAGAATCAATTATATAACCCAGTTTCAATCCCGTTAATTTGGGGTAAACGGTTAAACGGTAAAATTGACATTCATTCAATTAAAGATAATTTACTATCAAATAACTGTGGTTGTTGTAAATATGTTCATACTGCTTGAATACTAGCATTATTTCAACTTTGCGTAAAAATATTATATTGTCAACCATAACTATATGAGATCTGACGAAATAACTCCATAAATTCTTGTTGCGTTAATAATTGAGAATTACTTTGAACAAATAAGTTTGCCGAAATATCTTTAAACCCAAATGGTACTAATAAAATATTTAAAAATTCATAAACAAAAGCTGCGCCTAAAAAATGATGAGCATTTTGATTTCACATTCAGAAATAAATCTTATTTAAAAGCATTGCTACTACAATTCATAATAATAAGAACACAACAGCTAACAACATACTAGCAAAAACCACAATAATACTTACCAACGGAAAACCATTTAAAAGTCCTAGTGATTTTGGCATTCTTAATTCAATACACTTATAATAAATGTATGATGTCATAATACCAACCATCACGCCACCAAAAATTGAAGTATTTAACGTTACAATTCCTAAGGTTGTTCCTAAAAATAAAGATAGATTATCCCCCTGATAGAAAAATAAAATACTAGTTACATACAATGTTCCATCGGGTGTAACCTGATATTGAATTAAAGCAAATTGAGTTACCGAGAAAACCAAAAAGCCAGTAACACCAATTGCTACGGCTTTAAGATTATTAGTAATACTAATAACAGTAACAAGACAAAAAATAATTGATAAATTGTTAAAAACAGCTTTCCCAATTTTAATGAAGACATCCCCCACTGTAATTAGGACTTGATTTTTACTATGATCATTTAAAATGGCACCAATCCCATAGATTAAAACAATCAACAACAATGGGATAATTATTAGCGTAATAATTTTAATAAATCGTTCGTATATATCTCTAATTTTAATTTTATTATTACTATAGCCTTTCCCATTCTTTTTGATTTGATATAACTTATCAATTCTTGACATTTGTAATTAATGCCTTTTAACCTAAAGTTTACCTATCACTCATAAACTGGATGCGACCAGCTGTTGAGTTATAAAATGGATATGGGTTAGCATATTGTTGGGTGATATTTAGAGTGTACATCACACCAAAATTAATCGTGTTGTTTAATAACATTCCAACAACCGATAAAACAACATAATCACCAATGAATCTTGACTTAACTTCTGCCATTGTAAACATCATTCCTGATGGCCCCGTATTAAAAGCACTCGTGTGATAAACAACATCATCAAGTCTGCTCTGTTTGTTGTCCCCTTTTAATCCTGTTCTAATGGTTGAATCAATAAATTTAAAATAAGGATATTGTTGAACAAATGAATCTCATGTATTAGCATGATTTAAAAAGTTAAAGACCAGTGGTTTTCCACTATTAGTGACAAATTGCATCCCACGTTTTGCAACTGGAAATGATGCATTCCCAGACATCACTCCAATATCTCATGTCAAAGGTGGGTTTTCTGCTTGTTGTTGACTAAGCGATGGTGCTAAAGTTGATCCTAGCGTTGAAGCTGTTAAAATGGTAAAAAATGTTTCTTTCATATTTGAATAACTCCTTCTTTATGTAATTAATATTGTTGATAATTGCTAAATGGTTAATACAAGTTGATACGACAAATAGTTGTTAACTATTCTATGCTATTAATAATACCATATTTTATTTTGGAAAAAAAGGAAAAAACTACTTATTTAAGCAGTTCTTAATTGGGTTTTTAAACCAGAAAAATGCCTTAAAACCTTAATTTCACTGTTCATATTGATAAATCTTGTTAATAACACTATCAATATCATTATCATAAAAACAAAGGGAACAACTGTTTTTGATTGGGCTGTATAACTATATAAATAAACTGATTTCTCAAGTTTGTTAACCGCCGAACTAAGTTTGGCAGCTGTTTTAACAGCCGCTAACGCTAAGTCTTGCGATGAAAAATAAATAAATTTCCCCACTTGATTTGGATCATTAATGCGATATACAACATAACGACCATCTGAAATTATTAAATCTCATGACCGTTTTGTTTTTGAATTTCATGTTTTAATTTCCTTTTTATGAACAAACTTGGATGTTAACTGAATTTTATTAGTTAACTGTTGAATTGCTGCGGTGGCGCTACTCGTTGTTACTTCCTTATTACCAAAAACATCATAGGCAAAATATTGTTTGCGTAATGTCCGATCCTTATTAATTAATTCTTTTTCCTTTGCGGCTTGTAACGTTGCTGCTAACATCCGCCCATCACGATCAGAAACGTCCGGATCAGGAGAATAAGAATACATTAACTTTGTTTGAAAGTTTCCTTCTAAATATAAGAATTGATCTAATTGTGCTGCTGTTGCTAAAAAGTCTGGTCGTAATTGATAGTAATGTTGATTATCATGAAGAATTGGGTTTGCTAATAACTTTTCTTTAATCGGAACTCAATTTAAATAACTTCGAATTAAGGATTGACTATATCCTTTGTTAAGATTAACATCATAAGCTTTATCCTTATAAATAAAGCCCTGCCCTTTAGTTCCATCAAAAGTGGGGTTTGTAATATAAACACCTTTTTTAATATCTTGATATGTTACCTGGTGGTTACTATTTGCACCAAAATTAGTTAAAACACTATTAAAATAACGATCGTATCAAATATCATAAAAGTGATTTTTTTCTTCAGTTGTAATATTTTGATTTGTAAAAACACCTTTTTTCTCTGCAGTAACATCTAAAAACTGATCATTATTTTGTTTGGTATTAGCATATAACTTAATCTTTCCCACAGATTGGTCAACAATGCTATAACTATTAATATTGGGGGCTTTTGTCTTTCCAAAACCATGACTTCATTTTGGAACTAAATTAATTTGGATCTTAACAGGTTTATTTTTATAAATTCCAGTAAACGCACGAGTTCAATATTTATGCCCCAGACCAACACTGCCTTGCTCTCTTAATCCCCAATATCGCGTATTATTAAATCAATTAATAAGATCTTGACCACTGTTTTTCACTCCAATATTTGTGAATTCTAACGTTGGACTAGTTCCGGGATAATAATCTTCTCCCGCTAAATATCTACCATTTAAATCAGAATATTGAACTGTCACTCGATTAGTTCCTGTTGCAGCAATTGCTAACCGATATTTAGTTTCTGTCTTAGCAACACCGTTATAATAATCACCATTAAAATCTTTACGAAAATCTTTTTTTAATAAATCATAAATTAGTTTACTATTCCCTTGTTCAACAATTGGTTTTACTAATGGTTTTCCTAATAATGATTGATTAATATTAGCATAATAACCCTCTTCCATTAAAGAAACTAAAGCATTAATATCTTGGTCATTAAAAGCATTATAATATTGATTATTGTAAATATAATATAATGATTTATTAATTTTCATTTTATATTTTTCATTAATCTTTGCTTCTTCTGGCGTATCAAACCAATAAAAACCATCATAACTATATTGTGCCTTTACTAACCCTTCGTTCGTATAAGTATTTAAAGCATCTTGGCGACTATACGCCACATTCCCAAAAGCATCACGATACAATTGCTGAAAATTATGCAAATCAGCATCATAAATCTTCTTGTCATCTAATGTCATATGTTCATAGTTTTTAATAATTTTGTTGGGGTTCGAAGCAGTTAAGACAGAAGTTACTTTATTATTTTTTAATAAATACTCATTTAATGCTTCATCAAAGTGAAAGGTTTGTCCATCATATTCACTATAATTAACTTAGCCACCATAAACACGATTAGCTAAAATATCTTGACGAAGAACTTCGGAACTAATCGCATAATCATTTCTTACTGCAACTGTTGTGTAATAAACACCAGAAGTCACAGTCGGAGTAATAGTAAAAATTGATGTCGCTAACACTAATAACTTTAACATTTTTAATTCACAACCTTTCTATCATCTTTACGTCCTTGTACCGAAGTAATATTCGCATTAATTCATGCCATAAAATCATTTTTGTTAAAAAAAGGTATGCTCACCAAATTGAAAACTATTCATTGTCGCATCAAAATTTAGGGTTTGATAATTAAGATGATTTCATAAATAATTTCGTGCTTGTTGTTCTGACATAAAGTATTTTTGATCACCATAATAATCTAAGACATAAATATCAAACTTAATTCCAAGATAATCGGATAAAGTTTCATAATGTGATGTTGTAATTAAATCACTATTAATTACTTCTTTATTATCAATAATCTCATTGTTATTAATAAAATTAATAATTTCTTCTTTACTATTAGCAAAAAACTCTTTTCCTACTCTGGTTTGATAACGATACGAAACATCAAAGTTAGCTAACGCAACATTCTCCGTTAAACTAGCTAATGCCTCATCTTTACTTAAAAAATAATTTCCAAAACCATCTAGATAAAAACTTTTCTGATTTGGGACAAAATAACTGGTAAAGATTTGATTAATAAACTTATCTTTTTCAACGCTTAGCGTTGAATCATAATCAACTTGATTAATACAATCGTTATCATTAGCTGTTGTTCCACAAATATTAGCATTGCTAATTGTTTCGGGTAATCAATATGGAACATCTTTTGCCATAATACTAATCATTAATTTCTTATTTGTAACATAACGTTCCGGATGCAAATAAATTTGACGAATTAAATCCGCTTTTGCGGCATCTTTTGATAAATAATAATGGTCATTAAATTCATATAGTTTTTGCCCTTTTGCATCTTTACCATCTGGTAACATATAATTTAATGCTGAAGTTGCTAATGGAGTTACCATTGTTTTTGGTTGCGAAGAAGTTAGCGCAATATCAAGAATTGGTAATTTAAATGTTGGTGTCACATAATATATTGAATTATTATGATCAATTTTATATTCCATTGTTTTTAAAGAAATAAAACTAAAAGTTTTACTTAACTCTCATATCCCACTAAAAATACTTGCAATTGGCAATGCTTTACCAACAAGTTTTAACTTACTTAAAATTTTACCAGTCGAACTACCAATAGCCCCTTTTAAATTATGACTTAATTGGTTTCGTCCAGCTTGAATTTGGTTATCACTAGTATTACTATTTTTATAAAGACTTTGATAACCATCAGCAATCTTATTGGCTCCATCAACAACAGACATTATATTATCAATTGATGATTGGATCTTTTGTGCAATATTTCACATTTTACGATTATTACCCCCGTCTTCAAAGAAAGCACCTTGGTTCAAAAACATATTATAAATATCATCAAAAGAAACACCATAGTCAAGAAGTTCATCTGCTCCCTTATTAGAATTGAATAAAACACCCATTGTCTCTTTATTATTATTTAAAATATCAACAATAATTTCCTTAAAAGCATTCCCTAATTTTGTTGCAGCATTGCCAACTGATGAAGTATAAACTTTAGTATAAGTTAACATTCGTTTCATTGCTACTAATAACTTATGAAAATCAGTAAAACTAGAATCATTAATATCTTCTAAATTAGATACTGAATCTTGAATTATATTGTCGGGAAGTTTCAAAAAGTTTACAATATTCATTAAATTTTCATAACTTTTTCTTGAAATAATTTTATTATCTTCATATAAATAAATTAAATATTTTTCAAAATTGTTACTCTTTCACTTAAATTTTTGAACTTTTTCTTCAAAAAGAAAAGTATTAATACGATCAATTGTCTCAAATGCTAATGGTGTAAAGAAAATTGAAGGTGTAAAAGAACTAACTTCTTTAAACTTTAAACTTCCTGGTAACTTCTCTGCTGTTTCAACATATTTTGGACCAATAAAATAACTATTTAAAAAATCAGCATTCTTATCTTGTGAGATTCAATAAGAATTCTTATCCGGATTAACAACTTCTTTGACATATTTATTAACTGTATATTCATCAATATTATTCATTACAGTTAAAAATTCTGAAAAATTATAATCAGAAAAATATTGTCCACGATATTCAAATCCATTTTTAATACCACTACGTAACCAATTCTTAATTTCTTGTTCTGTTTGACAAATTGCTCCTTGTAAATAACAAGTTGTTTTACCTGTTACAGCATCTTCTAATTTTTTCTTAATCGAATTTTCATATAACTCTCTGGCTTCATATTCATTGTAACGGATTTGTCCTTCAATGTTATACACTTTCTGATAATTATAGAAGGTACTTAACGCCTCATCTTTTTTTAAATAAGCACTCCCATCATTTCCACGATATACCATAGTTGGTTTTTCATATGATGCGTTTAGAACATCACGCGATAATTCTCCACCACTGTTAATGGTATATTCCCCTGGGTTACGATTTGTTTTAATTCTACTCATTGGAAATCGCTTTTGAATATGATCATTTAATTTTGATTGCATACTAAAAACTTGCCCCTCAAAAAGATAATTATTAGTATTATAACCAAAATTCCCTTTTTGTGTATTGTTCATTGCATATGTAACAGCTGCTGTCTTAGTACTAAAATATTTATTATTAAATTGATAATAAGTTTGTACATTGTTATTTTGAGTTGCTAAAATACATCCTGTTGTAATACCAGATGCAACTAATAATGTAACGCTAGAAATTAAACCAATAAAACGCTTTGATTTTCAAAGTGATCTTTGTTGTACACCAAAAATTTTATCAACGATTTCTCGCACAGATAATTTTTTTTTGCCATAAATATATCCTTTTCCTTTTCTTACTAAACGTATGAAATATCTAAAGCTAATTGTTCATCAATTGTAACATCTGAAAGAATATCACCCATCTTTAATGTTGTTTTAACATTAACTATCAACATATCATTATGATATGTTCGTGAATCTGACCCATAAACATAATTCATTGCTGCATCTGCTTTAATCTCCGAAGTTAAAACCGCTTTAACTAATGATACATCAATATCAAAATCATCAAAAACAATGGGCATATAATTAAATATATTTTTAATTATATTATCTTCTATAAAATTATTTTTTAAATTCTTTAGAATAATAGTCTTATTTTGATCAAAAATAATATCATTATTGTGAATTTCTTTAACTAAATTTTTAGAGGAAAAATCAGTTTCTCTAAATGTGACACTAGGAATGTACGGACTCATCATTAAAAATTTACGATAGTTTCCATTAAAAGTCTTAATTGCAGTAGTATTATTTAACATTTTTGCCAAATAATTTATTCGTTTTCTATCATCATTAATAAATTTTTTTTGATTAAACAAAATATAATTTTGGATATTCTTGCCTTTAATTTTGTATTGCCCAAAAGTTGAACCTTCATAAAATCTAATTATGCCAGTTTTAACATTAGCACTTAAATTATTGTTATCTAATAAATCTTGAAATGGAATATCTTCCAATTGTTTTAGATTATAACTTACATCATAATTAAATGCTACCTTTTCATTCTTTTGAATAGCACTTTCTAATTGAGAACGGTCGCTAAAAGAAACAACAGCTGAAAAAGAAAAATCAGGATAATGTTTTATTAAATCAGGAATATCCTTTAATAATTGTTGTAAGACCAAATCACTAATCAATTTATTAAAAAATGTTCAATACTTAGAATACATTGTTCTACTTCAACCTTGAATTTTATCTGTTGGTTGCGAATAGTCAGTAATTCAGTCATCATCAAAACTGATTGTATTCTGTAATGATTTTTTAATTTGATCATGAATTGTTAATTCCTTTTGTGCTGGTTCTACACAACTTATAACTGGTATTACACTTGATGCTGTTAACATTGTCATACCTAAAATAGATAAGAGTCTCTTCATTGATTAATATATCCTTTCATATAATAATTTAATTGATATTATTTAACTTTATATTTTAAGACGTTCATCTTATACATAAAAATATTTTTGATACAGACTGATTGATTTTTTGATATATTATTTAAATTAATCCTTATTTTTTCTTATTTGCTAAAGATTACCTTTTAAATGTTATCAAAAGGGCCACAATAATCATAACATAATTTTAAAAATTACAAATTAAAAAATATTTTATTATTAATGAAAATCATATTATCATTCATATAATAAAATATGTTTTTAATTTTTAGAAGCATTAAGATAATTTGAATAATTAGCAATTGTTAAATTAACAGGAATATAATCGGTCATTCCAACAATGAAGTTATTTTCTTTACTAAATATTTTAATAAAGACAACAAAACTATTAACATTTAAATCATGATTTTTAAAAGCTTCGCCTGTTTTGTTTTTAAAAATTTGATAAGAATAATCATTGGTTGTAATATTAATATTAATTTTTTGAAACATTTTTAAAATTACTTCATCTATTTTTTCTCTAATGTCTCCAATACTGATTGTTGCATTTTTAGCTGTAATGGAAATCACTTTTTCATCAAGACCTGTTCATGTACTAATATTTATTTTTTGTTGACGATTAAAAGAACTTGGTTGTAAGCGAGTTGCTGGTGTTTTTGATTTTCACATTGAAACACCCATATATATAAATCATACAATTGTTAGGATAGTACAAATTGTAACTCCTATTTCCATTATAATGCTCCTTTTTGCAAAGTTTACTTGCTTATCTACATTATACTTGAAAAAAATAAAAAATATTATCTCCCGCTTTTTTAACAATTTGCTTGCAACAACTTCTAATTAATGCAAATTATTTGATATTCATATATTTTTATTTTCAAAGTAATATCGATAAAAGATAACGCTATAATATTAATTAAATATTTATTCACTAAAACAAAAAAATATGATGATTTTTTCTCTTAATAAAAATAAATAAAAATTTTTTTAAATCATTATTTAAATATTTATTAAAGAATCATCATATTTTTAAATTAAAAATTTTTTATTTTTGAACTTTAATTTTTAATACGTTAGGAATAAAGTTATCTGGATGGTCAATTAATTGCAAATGATATTTTTTTCAACTATAACATAAAAAGGGAATTAAACATAATGAAGAAACAAAATCAATTGCCCCCATAAAGATAAAGTAATAAATTGAATTATTAAATCAAATACTAACACCATACCCTAAACAAATCATTGGAATTGCAATAAAGATTGCTCGGAAACTAGTTGTCACACTTGCTAAAGTTGTTTTATTAATGCCTTGATAAAGCGTAAAACAAATAAAAGTTGTCGCACAAAATGGATATGAACAAACACAGAGCACTAATCATCATTTATATTTTTCAACATACTGAATTGGAAAAGCAAACATTAACATCATTTCACGATTAAAGATTATTACTAATAAAAGCATTAAACAAAATCAAATAATTAGTAAATAACTAGTAATTTTTAAAACTTGTCAAATTCGATGATACTTTTGCGCGCCATAATTATAAACAATGACCGTTCGTGCTCCTTGCGTCAAACCAATTCCGGCGGATAAAATTAATGTTATTCAAGGATTTAAAGCGCTTAATAATTCCTGTAAGACAGAAACACCATTGTACTGTTCTTGATTAGGTAATAACACAACAAGCACAGTTGATAAATAAGAACTAACAACTAAGGCAAAATTTGAAATAAAGTTAGATAAACCTGCTTTAAAAAAAGCAGTAATATTGGATCATTTAATTTTTACAACATCTTGTCATTTAAATTGTGAATAACTACTTTTTGAACAAAAGACAATAATGAAACCAACAATAATTTGTCATAATCAGGCAACAACTGTTCCTAACATTGCTCCTTCCATTTTTAAATGGCAAACCTTCATAAAGAAAATTCCAGCCCCCATATTAACGAAAACAGAAACTGTAATCAACAACAACACATAATTAGTTCGCCCTTCATTACGAAGTAAAGAAACAAAATAATAACTTAAAAACATTAAAGGTGTTGTTAACAACATTGGATATGAGTATTCTCATGCTAAATGATTAGTAATATTGTTGTACATTCCTCCCATTTGACTTGTGATAAAAACAGCATGTCAAGGTGGAAAAATTAAACAAAACATTAATAACGAACTAACAATTGAAAATAAAATAGTACAAGAAAAACCATTTCCAGCAATTTCACGCATTTGCAAAAGATCTCGACGACCATAAGCTAATGAAAAATTAATAGCACAACCCATCCCGGTAATTAGGGAAAACGATCACAACAAACTATAAATTTGTGTGGTGTATTGTGTTGCAACATTAATAAAAGCTTGCATATCTTTTAAGGGGATGCTTGTAACATTGTGCTTTGTAATTAAATTATATTGCTGAATATACCAAGGATCTTGACGCAAATCAAGGGCAGCAAATTGGAGGGCTAATTCTTTGTCAATAATATTATAAAAACCTTGAATAAGCATTATTAAAACAGTTGGAATTGAAAAATAGGCAATTGCTAGTCATGGTTTAGCATACCGTAACTTTTGTTCACGAATTGTTAAATCGACTGTCTTCATCTTTTTTCCTCCTTTCCGTTTAAGTTAAAATAAAAGATAATAATAAAAACAATGAAACTTTATTATTACCTTTTAGTTTAAGATTTAAATTTGAAATAGATTTTTGGATTAAGATTATAAATATTCTAGTTGTTAGAAAGTTTTAACTATGGTAACTAAAAGGGTCAATTACCAATAAGGTATCTGGTTCTTCTCGCGTTCCTAATTTGGAATCCAAATCATAATAACTATTATTTGCCATTTTAATTCAATCAATAATATCTTTTATTTCTGCTAATTCTTCATAAAAATCAATAATAAATCAATCATAAAATTTATAAGTTACTAAATCATGTTGCTCTTTTGCATTATTTGCTAATTTAGTAGTTAGATTACTAAAATACTGACGATATTTTTGGTAATGTTCCATTAGCATTAATAACGAATCACATTGTTTATTTTCATTATCTATTTTAATATTATTAATACAATAAGTCCCATCACAATCAGCAATAAAATTAATAATTCGACGTTGATGTAAAATTTCATCTTGTGCTTGAACTTTAAAATAATGCGCAAAACCAGGAAAACCTAACCGATTGGCTTCATCGCTTAAATTAAAACATTGTAATTGCATTTTAATATGTTCGGTTAAATATTCTTGTAAATCATTATTACTATTTTGGTTTAATAATTTGGTCATTTCTTCACCTCCTTTTATTTATAAATATTATAATTAAATAAAATTAAAAAGCAAGGTTATTTATACCAATTATAAATAATTATCTTAACACCGCTGTTGCTCATCAGTTAACCTTTCTTCATCATCGATGAAAAAGTCATGTTCTAACTGGGTTAAGATTTGTAACACCGTTTGATAATCTTTTGCATTATTTTTTTGATGATAATATTTTAGATAACGTAATAAAATCTGATAAATGTGTTCATAAACAAGTTTTGATTGACTAATTACTTGAAAATTTTGTTCAATTTTAGCTTGCTGTTCTGGAAAACATAATATGCGTTTACAATATTTCACGCGATAATAAGTAAAATACCAAATTGTAACAAAACTAATTGCTGTTCCAATAAAGATAAACTCAATAAGACCAGAAATTAAAGCACTTTGATAAGTCGCTTTGGTTGCCGTTAAAATATTATTAATTAAAGTATAATAATGTCAAATTAAAACAAAAAACAAAATTAACATTGTAATTGGTACCACAATTCATTCTCATATTTTTAACTTCATTTGTTTTGTTATTCCTAATTTAATCGCAACAGCAAACATCATTGCATAAATAAAAATCGTGATTGCAGAAGAAGCTGCTATTAATGAGGCTCCAGTAAAGGGTTCATGATAAGTTAATGATTGTGCAATCGTACACATAAAACCATATTCTCTTGTTAAGTTAATTCCCTTGATTAGATCTGGAATAATTAATCAAATAAATAAACTAAGAATTGTTAAACTCATATGTAATAAAGAAGCTTTCGTAGAAATATTATCATGATTTAATTTTTGAAACCGATCAGGAAGAAACCCCTCATAAGCTAATGGTTGCAACGAGGTTCCCCCATATAAACTATCTTGCATAATTAAATTAATCTTTAATGTAATTACGAACATAATCATCATAATCGTGCCCCCATAAACAGCAAATTTATTATGAAAACTATTTCAAGTTCCCATATTCATATTTTGCACAAAGTGATTAAAAGCAGCAAAGAAAATAATGGCAATAATTAAATGCGATAGAACATTAATAATTAAAACAATAATAACTCCGATCCCAATGTTTTTACGCGCTGACGCAATATTACGACCAGCAGTTGTAAAAACTTCAAAGCCCGTAAAAAAATAAAAACATGAATTAAAGGCTTTAACAAAACCATTTAAATTTAAATGACTATTAGTACTTCAATATTTGAAATTATCATGGCCATTTTGAAAAGCTAAATAAAGTCCTGCCAAAATTAAAACACTTGCTGCAATTAATTTTAAACTAGCTGTTAAATCATTTAAGCGTTTATATAATTTCATCCCGCCAAAAATAACAAAGGAAAAAAATAAATAAATAACAATTCCAATTAGATCCATCCATAAATCACCAAAAGCACCAAAATTAAAAGCATATCAGGGAATGACAAGATGATGGTGTTGATCATAACCAGCGACCCATGGCGCACTAAAAGTTCCGCGTAATAACATCATAATTTGAAATGTAATTAAAAATGGTAATGTTATGTATTGCATAAAGGCAACAAAAATTCCTCAAAAACGTCCAAAACTAGTGCGCACAAAAATATAAATACCACCATTATTATAACTATGATGAATTCATGCTAACCGCGAACAAATATGCGCACAAACCCCAACAATAAGTCCTTCTAAAACAATGATTCATAAAACATTAATCCCAATTGCATTGGGAGCATCTAAATTTGATAATGTCGCAAAAGTTCCAACAAAAGTAATGCTGACAACATAGTTACAACCAAGTCAAATAAAATAAGATAAACCAAATTTATTATGCGTATTATTCTTCTTAAGCATTTGACACCTCCTTTCTTATTTATAAAGATTATAAATAGTTAACAAAAAAAAGCAACCATATTAAGCAAATAGTTGCAATAAAATTTAACATAGTAACTAAAAAATGATCTGAAAGAATTAATTATCAATTCAGATCAAAACTTATAATATCCTGTTTTTAAAGATTCATAATTATATCAAAAATAACAAAAATTCTTCTTAATTATAATTAACGACAAAATTCTTGAATTCGTTGACTTGGTTTTGTTTTAAAAGCGCCAACAACTTTACAAATTAACTCGTCCTTCCAATTTAAATTTTTTAATGGCATTTCTAGTAAAATTTCGCGAAAAGACTGATTGTTTTTAACCCCATTTTCTGTAAAATTCGCACTACCTGACCAAAAAGCTAACAATTCATTTTGAGCATTATATCAAGCATATAGTTTGGTATGTGTTTTTGCTGTTGTGTTTTTAATAAGACCTTGATCATCTTCAATACTTCCTCGTGGATGTTCACGAATGATATTTAATCGATTACTATACTTTTCATCGGCAATCATTTGTTTTTCCAAAATTGGTTTAAAACCAACCGGGCTATTTCCAACAAAAACATCTAAATTAATATTGTCCGCTGCTGTTTGATCTAAATATTCTTTAATAACTTCAGTTCCCCCATCACCAGATAAAATTAATAACCCCTTTGCCCCTTTTAACTTGGGATTCTGTTGATGCAGATTAACAATATCATTAAATTGTGATTTTACTTTAATAGCATTTTGCCCAGATTGATAAGTTTCTTTTTTATCAATATCAAATCCGGCACAATTTGCTTGATAAATTTGACTAAGTCGGGTTGTCTTTGTCTGTTGTGTTGCATTAATTCCGCCACAAAAAAGATCACGGCCAATCCCTTCATAATTAGTAACATCATATAAAACTTCCTTATATGAAGGTGCATTTAATAATGCGTTGTTAGAAAAATTACCACTCCCAGTTAATGCCCGAATCATTTCCTTCTTATCATTAAATCAAAAATATGATTTCATATGTGATAACTCCATCGCTTTATCAATAACATTCGCATATTTTGTTACATCCCCTTTTAAAAATTGCTGATTATACTTCGCAACTTTTTCCTCTTCATCAGGAGCGTGCCCAGTACTTTTATAACTACGAATAATATCAACAGAAAACTTGCCCTTAACATTTTCCATTAAATATTTTTCAACAATTGAAGTTCCAACAAAACCATTAATAAAAACAGCATGCGCCGTATCAGCTGGAGTTGCTGTAATCATATCCCATAATTTTGTTTTTTCCGCTGAAAAAGCAACATTATCATGGCCACTAACTCTTAACCCAAAAATCAGTCCTAAACTTAATCCTAATACTGCTAATAAACCGGCACTAATTCAACCAATAATTTTACCTTGTTTTTTTATATTTTTTCGCATCTTTTTCACTACTTTCTTTTTAATAACCCTTACTTTAATTGCCAGAAATATTTACCCTTACTTTAATTTATTTAAATTATATCTTGTTATTATAATTTTTTACAAAAAGAAAAAAATAAAATAACAGCAACCTAAGATAAAAATTTTATTATTTTTTAATAAATTAAAAAAGGTAAGCGCCTAGATAATTCCGTGACCCATACCCTACAAATATAAACATCAAGAAACAAAATACACAAATCCTCAATATTTATATAACAATTATTTAATACATAACTAAATATGTTTAAATTAATAAAATTATATTACTTTTAGTATCATTTTTATTTTGCATATATTTTTAATATCAATAATATTTAAAATAACTAAAAAATATTTTTTTCCTTTTTTTCATTAAAATAATTTATCTTAAAAAAATTCCAAGATAAATTATATCTTGCAAATAATTTGATGTTTTTCTTAACCTCTAGTTTTATAGGTTATAATAAATTATGTGTAAAAATTTACACACTCTACACACAAAAACTTTTGAAAATAAGTTATCAAAGGCAACTGATAAATCTTATTTATAAATCAGCCAAGGTTTAAAAATAGAAATTACAAATAGGACCGTAACCACTATTCTTAACGCAATTTAATCTTTACTTGAAAAAGAGATTACTACTTGGCAAAGATTTTGAGTAACAAAAGCACCCTTATTTAATCAATAAAGGTGCTTTTGTTTTATTTTAATTTTAAAGAATCTCCTTTACAATTGAGCACTATTATTTCGAGCAAGAATATTTGCTTTTCATAAATCAATTTTTAAAAATTTTGTTAAAACCTTTTTAACAACATTAACATATGGTCCAGAAATAAAAATAAAGGCCATTGTCCCAAAACTAAAATTAGTAAATAAAAAATTCCACTTATCATCATTTAATGGTAGAAAAGCTCAGAAAATAAATCCCGGAATAACCATCATTACATCTAATAAAATTCGAGCAACAGGAAATTTTAATTTTGTTAATTTAATAAATGCTTCACAAATATGATTATAAGGACCATATCAAGTCTTACTATAAATTCAAATTGCTAACCCAACACAATATAATGAAAAACCACCTAAAAATAATCATGCTGCAATTCCCCCAGAACTCTCCGCTCACTGTTGAATAGCATCCGCAGAAATAATATACTTTCAATTAAAATGAATTAACAATGGTAACAACCACGCTAAAACTAAATCACCAAAAATCATAATTATAAATTTAACTCAAATTTGGCGATCTTTTGTGTTACGATATGCTTTTATGTTTACAATTAACATAAAAATAATTGTAAAAAAAATTAATACCAAATAATACATCAATAAGACTAATGCATAATGTGCAGTTAAAACCGTGTCATTTAAATGACCCGCCGTATAATTACCATACATTAATGCTAATAAAGCAAAAACCGTGAAATCAATTTGACTAGCACCCGTACTAGTTGGAGCATAAATTGCAATCCCTAATGATGTCAAATAGATTCCAACAAAAAACAAAAAACCTTGTAATAAAAAGATATGTCATAACTGTTGTCACTGTCATTTAATTTTACTAAATCATTTTTTCATAATATCCTCAATAGCTTTCTTTTTTTGGTACTTTAATTTTACTAAGCGGACAAAGAAATGCAAGGTTATTTAAAATAAAAAGGATAAAAATCTTATCCTTTTTATTCTTTATAAATAATATTATCTCGATGTCAATACTTATATTTTTTAGATTTATTAATGTTAGAAGTTCTAACTTTGGCCACAATTCATAAAACCCCATCAATATTAATAAATAAAATTGTTTTCTTACCATTATTTAATTCAAACATATGATATGTTTTATTTTGTTTATTTCATATAAATGATAAAATTTTATAAATTACATGATCAACCACATAAACTATGCCTTTAAAAAATGTTAGTAAAACTATTAAACTAAACATTAAATCTGTTAAGTAATGTGTTCTTGAAAGAATTTGCATAAACCCCATCATTGCAATATTTGCTATAAAGAAACCAAATATTAATCATTTTCATCACGTAATATTTTGTTTTCGTTTTTCATTCATGAAATATAATAAGAAACCATAAACGGGCATTGATGATGAATTCATATGACCAGAGGGAAATGCTTTATCACTTCAGTGATGAGTTCCTTCTCCCCCTTTACCTAATAAGAAATTTCAGTACTCAGCTTTAAAGCCTTGAATTTGTCATCAATCTAAATATTCGGCATTAACAATATTCGTTGGTTTGTTTGTTCAGTTATTTGGTAAGTGATCAATAACATATTGATAATCAACATGGACTCAATACGGGCGACCAAAGAAAGTTTTTAAAAGCGGATCAAAAGTAACACCAAAAAGAGCAAACACCACAAATATTTTTAACGCATCAATTCAATAATTATTAGTTAATAGATCATCTCTTTTTGCAAATTTAATTCTTAAAAAGCAAGCAATTCCACACATTAAGATAACTTCAATCCCAAGTTGAATCGTCATTACTACAATGGTATTTGTTCCATCAAGGCCAAATCAATAATCCCTTCCTCTACCACCAAAGGCTTCAAACGTTGATTGTTGATAAATCATTCTACTAATAATTAATGTAAATAAAATGATAAAGAGAACATAAACTATCATAATGATAATTTTAAAAAATTTAAATTTGGATTTAAATTTTATATTGATACTTTCTAATAATACCCCAACTCCGGCGAACATAAACGGTACTGTCATTGTATAAGCTAGTTTATCTCAAAATAAACTTAATCAACTTGCAAATCCATTATCATTTAAATCACCAATCGCCTTTGCGATTTGACGATCTCAAATACTTCCTACTATAAAAAGCGTAATAACAATAGTTAACGCAACAATTTTCAATATTTTAAAAACAAATTTAGATTTATTATTTTTATTGATGAAGGCAGAACCATCAACATAGAATTTTTCATTTGTTTTTCCCATAAAATTTACCATTTTCATAAAAATATTATACCATAGTAAAAAAAGACCCCTCCATATTTCTTGAGATTTTATCTATTTTGTTATCCCAATAGATAACTTACAAAACGCTAAATAAAAACCTTAATCATTTGTTTCTTCAAAAATAGTTTGAATATTATTTAATAAATTTCCTTTAATATAAGTTAATTCATTATCTAATAAATGACAACTTGTTTTGACATCATATCATAAAACATGATCATTAATAGTGGTTTTTCTAAAGTTAATTTTATTAATATTTTCTTTTAATAATTCTAATAGTTTAGCACTTTCAAGATGATCAATAATTAAATTAATTGCTTGTTGATTTGAAGTGAATTTATATCCTTCAAAAAAATTAATAAAATTGATAGCATATTCTTCTTTTCATTTTGGGTTGGTTGAAAAAATATAATCTTTAAATTCAAATAAATGCATTTTTTGGTTAAATGTCCAATAAAAAGTTTTAATTTGATCAATAACATCAGGACTAATTTCCAATTTCTTTTCATTAACATTAAATGTTAACGTTAAAAATTGCATAAATAAATTAATAATAATATTTTCCGCTGCTTTTTTAACCTCTTTATGATATTTATTAAGATTTTTTTGAATTAACGGAATATCATAAAATAAATTATAATCAATTAAAAAAGCATATTTGATTCGATTCCGTAAATAATTATCATAAAAAGCGGCATAAATTTTCTTATTAGTAATTGCCATTTCATAATAATTCGTAATTAATTTATCATTAATTGGTAACGCTAATAAATAATCAATAAAAAACTTATTTAAACCTTGGTATTGAAATTGAGTAATTTGATGATACGATAAAAAATACTTTCGATATTGACTAATACTCATTTTTCGTCAAATTGCTTCCGAACTAGTGGGATTTGAAAGATCAAAAGCTATTTTTTCAGTTTTAACTGGCTCAGGAAATTCATTAGTTTCTTCCACCATCACTTCATCAGACTCATCTTTTAAAATAATATTTCGTTTTGTTGGGTCAATATAATTTTCATCATCATTCACTGTTACATTTTTTCAGCCTTCTTTAGCATATTTTTCTGAAGAATTAAGATTATTAAAAGCCAAATCAGGAATATCAGCTAAAGCAATTTTGGGTTTTTCTTTTTCATTTTTAATTGGATATAACACTTGCATAAAATTACGATAACGGTCAGGAAAAGATAAACTACTAACATCAATTGTTTTTCGAGTCAATATTGTTTTTGGTTTTAATTCCATTTTTGGTTTTTCTTTTTGTTTGGCAGATGGTATCTTTTTTTGACATGCTGCTGGTGGGTCAAGAACCTTTGCTTGTTCATTTTCTTCAGCATCTTGTTGACGACAACCAAATGATTCTAATGTTTCATTGCCAACATAACCATAACCACGCAGAAAAACAACACGATTATCTTTTAATAATGTAATAAATTGATTTGCTTGCTCTGATGTTACAGTTGGAAAATATGTATGAATTAAATTTAATAACTCAGCTTTAATAATTCGATTACCATTTTTTGGCAAATATGTTTTAAATAAATATATTTCTAAATCCTTTAGATTTTTCATTTTCTTAATTTTAGCTAAATCAAATTTCATAAGGCCTCCTATTTACCAATAATCTTTTGTACAATGGTGTTAATAATATCTGCTTGCTGATTTTTTGCCATTCAATTACTAGATAAAATTGATTCAATCTTTCAACCGCGGTCAAACAAATACTTTTGACGATAAAAATCATATTCTTTTTGTTCAACCCCAATTGGATATGTTAAATCATCACAAATAATTCCTAAAACATAATGATCCTTATTTTGATCATAAATTGTAACATCAATTTGATAAGTTCCTTGTACGGTATGCGTTGCAATTTGATAACGATCATATTTGCTTAATGCAGTTCTTAAAGCATCTGCCACTTCTGATACAAATTGTCGATTAAGTTTAGAACCTTGCTGTTCTTGATGATAACTTTTAGCTGTTGTTAACTTTTCTAATACTTTATGTTCTTGATCTTTGCCACGATTTAATTGCTCAACATATTCCAAATAATATTTAAAGTATCGTGGCCCAGGGTGTTTTGAATCCTCTGAAATTAATGATGACGGAAATGATTTAACAATATAAATCTTTTCTTTTGCCCGGGTAACAGCAACATTTAAACGGTTTTCACCTCCTGCTTGTGATAACGGTCCAAAAAATTGCATAAATTTATTACTTTCATCACGAGCAAAACCAATTGAAAAAATAATAATATCACGTTCATCACCCTGAATATTTTCAATATTTTTAACAAATAATCCCTCATTACGTCCATCATACACACGATGTAACTCTTGTTCTAGTTCGGGTGTTCTTTCAAATTCTTCAGTTAAATATTGTCAAATTAAATTTTTTTGAACTTCATTGAAGGTAACAACTCCAATTGTTTCTTGATGTTTTCGCGTTGTAATAATTTCTTTTATTAAAGCAACAACTCGCTTTGCTTCGGGAACATTACCCCGATTTTTTCAAACTCCATCGGGAACTTCAATTAGTTTTAATGGAAAATCTTTTTTTGTTTTATTGGAAATCATAATTAAATTATTATCATAAAAAGCAGCATTTGAAAAATTAATTAATTCACTATATTTTGACCGGTAATGAAACCGCAACATACTAGAATTATATTGTTTGCTAGCAAAGTCAAGTAAACTTTTATCTGTTAAGTTTGTTTCAATTTCTAATAATTCCGCACTATTTTCCAATCCTTCATAATCAAACCGCGATGAAAAAAAGTTTGTTGGTCCTAATTGTTTTTTATCACCAGCCACTAAAATTCGATTAGCACGATAAATAATTGGAATTGCCCGTTCAATAAAAATTTGTGATGCTTCATCAAAAATTAATTGATCAAACTCCTGGTGCTTTAATGGTAATAATTGCGAAGCAATATCAGGAGTTACCATAATTACTGGAAATAATGTTTTAATTAATTCATAGTTGTTTTTAAAAAAATAAGTAATTGATCTTTTTGTTTTCTTTTTACATTCTTCAATAATTTTTGGTAAGGTCTCAATGAAGTTTTCTTTAATAGAATCACGAATTTGTTGATGATATAAATAAGTTAAATATTCTGTAGTATTAAGCATGGATTTATCACTTAAATTAGTTAGTTCTTTCCGTCAATTTAAAGTTCCAACTTTTAATAATGCATCATGTTTAAGTTCATATTGATGAACAAAATAATGTTGATAAAGCAACGGAATATCTTCTTCCCCGGTAATAATTGGTCCTAAATAAGCATATAAATCATAGTTTTTATCTTCGCGTTGTAACTGGTCATTTTGATCAATTAAATCTAATCGATTAACAAAATAATCAATATTTTTAAATTCTGTTGTTAAAGCTGCAATTAATTCTTGTTTTTCAACTTTAAATAAGTTAAATTTATTGTCATCAACACTATTAACGGTGTAACTAACAAGATTATTATTTAATAAATTAAAAATTAGAGCTAAAAATTTTTGTGGTTTTAATCCTTCCGCCCTTTTTAACATTTTTTTAAATTCTTTCGCACTAAACCGATGATAAATTGTACCAAAATTTGGAAAATCATTAAATAACGCCAAAAACTTCTGAACAACCATTGTATTCTGATATATCCGATGACAATGTCGTAAATAATCATCATATTCCAATTCAAAAAAATAAGAGCGACTTAATAACTCAAAATCTAATGTCATTGGGTGCGTTTTAACATTATCTAAAAATTGACGGTAGTCTTGATACTCATTTTGACGCGCAAAAACCTTGTATCTTTTAATATCATCAAACAGAGTGTCCATTTTGTTTAAGAATGTTGCGCTTTCAACTGGTGGGTACAACTGATTAATATTATTAATACTATCTAAAATTTTTTGATAAAAACTTTCTTTTTCTTCTAAGTTCGTAATCATCAAAGCATAATTTTGAATTTTTTTCATATTATTATAAACAACCTTAATTGCGTCCTGTTTTTCAGCACAAAAAAGAACTCGTTCACCACGATATAAATTATTAACAATTAAATTACTAATTGTTTGTGATTTTCCCGTTCCCGGTGGTCCTTGAATAATAGTATTTTTTTCTAAAGCTTTCTTAATCGCCACTTTTTGGGAAATATCATAATTATTAATCGCCATAACGGCACTTTCTGTTAATTCTTCTTGATATCGTAACTGATTTTCTTTTCAATCTTCTTCAACATTATATTCATTTTCAAAAATCCTATTAACAGAATCATCAGGCACTTTTTCTAAATCACAATAATCACGATATAACGTTGTTGAAGAAATGTTATACATTCCAAGATAACCATCAAGAACTAAACCTAAATTATTATTTTGATAATTATTGTTTAAATAACTATCTAAGTTGCCATCAAAATTAAAAAATAACTGTTCTTGTTGTTTATAATAATTCAAATTATATAAATGATTAATTTTATCTTCATTTTTAACCTTAAACCCTAATGTTTTTAAATCAGCAATTGCCTTCATAAAAATATCGTCCGTTAAAGTTAATGAATCAAAACTAAATTCTGCAACATTATAATTACCATCTTTAATTTGACTTAAACGAATAGCAGAATTTAATAAGATTTCATCGTGTTTTGTTGCAATAACAATTTCATTTTTAGTCCGACTAATTTCATTAATTGGTCATAATAATAATGGTGCTCGAAAAACTTTTTGTGATTGTGTTAAACCTTCAATATATGGTCACCCAATATATAGGGGATTAATATTTTTTTCAAATAAATATAATTTAGCATCTTGTAAAATTCGCGCAAATTTATTAAAAGTTTTTGTCGTTTCTTCAGTAATAATTTTTTCTAATTTTAATAAGCTTTCTTCACTGATTTTTTTCCCCTCTTTTTTTATAAACAACGTAAAAATAAACTCAAGAATTTTTGAATAATGCAGAATTGGATACTTACTAAAACCATGTTGTTTTAAATGCAAAGCAAATTCTTCATCGTTTTTACTTTTATTAATAATTCCACCAACATAACCACAAATTTCTTTAATTGTTTCTCCTGATAATTTTGTAATAATTAAATTTTCTTTTTTACTAATATTTTTTCAAACTTTTTCCGGGTTATGATTTGACAAAAATAACAAATCTAACAAATTAATAATATTTTTACTTTTTGTATTGATTTTTGTTAAAAAAATGTCTCCTACTGATTTATCATTTAATAGTCGTTTTTTATACTCACTCAAAATTGTTAAAATATTTTTTTTCATAGTTTTTCTCTTCCTATTAATCTTAATTATACTAGCACATTTGCTAAAAGTTGTAAAATATTAAAAAATATAGAAGCCTTTTTTAAAACAAAAAGTAGTATTTTTGGTTTTAAAAATACTACTTTTTTCTAAATTAAAAGTTATTGAGGTATAAGTTATTATAAAAAATGATCCTATTATAAAGTTAATGGTGAAATAACCTTTGAACTTCACTGCGCAGTGAAGTTAATAATAATACTGGAAAAATAACACCATAAAGAAATGAAAGAGCTAAGAAATAAGAAACCATACTTACAAATAATTGCACTTTTTTACTTTTTGAGTTAATGGCGACTAATCCTAATCAAAAAGAAATTAAACTTGCAATAAAAAGTATTACAATTGTTAAAAATGTTTCAAATGACATTTTTATTACCGGTAAGTCCACCTTTCTTGTGATAAAAAAATTAAGCCCTGATGGTAATAAAATAACATAAAGTAACCATACCAACATTACTAAATTAAAAATTCAAATCCCATGTTTTCCAACTTTGTTATATTTATCATTATAACTTTGTAAATCAAACGTATAACTTTCTTGACAACTAGGATCAAGATATAATAACACACTAGGAAAAAACATTATAATTGAAGGTAGCACACTAATTAAAATCAAGATTGGTCGAATAAATTTTGCTTTTTTAGTTTTAATACAAAAAATAACAATGTTACAAATAAAACCAAAAAAAGTAAAACTAACCAAAATCATGCAATATGCCCACACTAACGAATAATTAAAATAATAACTTGTTATCTGACCACCGCTTGCTACTACTTGATAAAATAAAAAGAATGGAAAAACTGCTAAAACACTAACTTGATAAAGCCCTATTATTCACATGCCTCATAAAAATAAATTATAATTTTTCATTATGACAGTTTTTTACTATTAACGATGTGAAAACCAAACTGGAGTCACCAAATAAAAATGAACTATCATTCCATCATCAGTGTTTCAATCATTACCAATTAAACTTAATATTCCACTAGCAATTGCTATAATTGTACCATACGGTGTTTGTGATAACCCATCAGCAAAAATGCTACTAGCATTACCACCGTTTGTTAATAAATTATAGACTTGGTCACATCTTCATTTTGCAATATGTAGTTTCCAATATCCAAACCAGTATCACTTTGTCTCTTGCATAAAACCATTATGCCAGCCATATGCAATGTCATTAGCAAAAAATGGTCCATTAGCATTAAACTTAAGAATACCCAACTGGTCCATTACTTCTAAATAAGCAAGATACTCTTTACTTGTTAAAAGTTGATAAACGACAGTACTTCATAACCTTTGTTCCAATTGTTCAGGATCAATTTCAATTTTATTTTCTACTTTTCTAATTGCAGTTAATAAATTATTGTGTTGTTCAACACTAATTAAATTATCATCCTGCGCTATCTTTTGATCAGAAGTTATCTCACTTGTTGGTAGGCTCATCCGTTGTTTTGTTTTTGTTTCTTGTTTTTGTAAATTTTCATCTGTTATATTAATTGTTAGGGTTGTTAATGAAATGATACTAAAAATCATTAATAACTTTTTCATTATTAAACTTCCCTTCTCTATAAGCTTAATATTATTTTTTAGGAACTTAAACAATTAATAAACAATTATCATAATTTCTTCTTGATTTTATTGTAGCACAAAAAAATGATTCTTATTGGTTGCTCCAATAAGAATCATCATAATTTATTAAATTATCAATTTTTTTTCTAAAAAATTTAAATCTCATTTTCTAGCAAACGCTAGTGTTTTTTGTTGATATGCCTTCTGATCAACCGCAAGTGCTCCAGAGTGTTCAGCCTTATTTACTAAAAAGATTTCACTCTTCTGGCTTTCCTGCTGTTGTAAATAATACATCACAACGGAATTATGATATTTTACGAAACTATCTTTTGTTCCATGAATAAATAAAATTGGTAAATCTTTTATCCGATCATTTTCTTTTAATAAATTCATATGCTTTAAATCTGTTTTTGAATGCTTACGAAAATTACGATTAATCCCTAACGACATTAATCATCACGGTAACTTAACATATTTTCGTAAAAAAGCACGAATTTGCTGCACTGGTTGTGAAAAAGGACAATCAACAATTAATCAATCAATTTTATTTTCATAATAAAACTGATGCGCAAATCATAATGCTGTTGAAGCACCCATACTAATGCCAAAGACACCAATTACACTTGGGTTTTTATTTTGTTTTAATCATGTAATTAAAAAATTTAAAATAATTGAATTAGTAACACCTAAATCAGATTTATTACCATAAGTATTTCCATGAGCATAAGCATCAAATGTTAAAATATTATATCCCGCTTGATAAAAATGATAAATATTTCGTAACCCAATATATTTATTTCGTTTAAAGCCGTGCAACCCTACAACTCATTTACTTGAAGTTGGATGTTCTAACATTAAGGTACTAATTTTATTATTATTGAACTCAATAAATGATTCTTGTAAATCACTTTCATTAATAACAAAATTTTTTAGTTTTTTTGCTTTAACATCTGCTTCTAATTGTTGCAATGTGTTTAATTCAACATTATTTTGATCAACGCCACTCCGTTTATAATTAAAAAGATATGGAATAAATACTCTTGAACAAATAAAAGACAGTAATAAAACAATTGGGAAAAAGATAATTACTAATAAAATTTTAAGGAAAGTATAATTATATTGTCTTAGTTTTCGTAAGCTTTTTTTGTAATTTGCCTCCATAGTTTCACCACCAATTTGCTATTTAATATATAATCATTAATTATACAACAAAAGAAGAGAAAAATCTTAATTTAGTTAATATTTTTTGCATTATTTAAAATTATTTTTATTAATTTATTTAGAATATTCTTGTTCTTTTTTGTTAAGATACTCTTCAATTTCAAGTGCTTTTTTATATTCTAACTTTTTATTACAAAGTTCATATCATTTTTGCGCATATTCATCTACATGGATTAAATAGGAAATATAATTCTTACACGTTTTTTTATTATCTGCACTATTTTTTAATTTAAAAGAAAAACCTTCTTTATTTTGATAAATCTTAGTATCTAAATTATACATATCTCAAATTTTTTTTGATATGAGAAACAACATTTTATGAAATTGAGATATTTCTAATAAGTCATAAAAATCTTTTTCCTCTTCTAAGATATCTAACATGATTGCTTGTAATGGCATATTTAAAATCTTTGCAATTTTATTAATAATGTTTCTAATTATATACACAAATTTAAAAAAATTTATATTATTATACTTACTATTTATTTTATTGAATAACTTTTCATCATATGTTTCTTCTAAATTATCATAATCTTTAAAAATATAATCAGAATCCCCAACTGAAAATATCGGAACAATATCAACTTTAAATTGGTTTTTCCCAATAATTTGCATTGACCTATTTTTATTTTCTACTTCCTCACCTTTTCGAATATTTTTTTTCAAAAAAATAAAAATATCTGCTTTTATTTTTTTAAATTTTTCAAGATTTAATTTATTTTCAAAATATTTTATTGAAATATCTAAATCGTTATCGTTTAACCTTCTTTTAAAGGTAACAGTTTTTGTTTTTACTGAACCCTTTAAGGCTATTTGATTTTTAGAAATAAAATTATTTTTAGTTAAAATAGATTCAATATCCTTAAATCTTTCTAACATTCTTTTATATTTAAAATTAAAATGACTGTTCTTTTTAAATTCTTTATATAACCATATATATGTCATGAATTTATTCTCCATCTATTTTTAACATTTACCCTTAATATATATAAAATGTTCTTTAAATCAATGTAGAATTTTCATAGTCTTTAAAATAATATTATCATTTATTTATTTTTTAAATAAGATTTTTATCCTACTTATTTTTAAAAATTATTATAATTGAGCTCAACAACCTTACCAAAAATTATCAAAAAATAATACTAAATAACATATTTGTTAATAATTTTTAACACATTATTTGTAAATATGTTGTTTAATATTTATAAAAGGAAGGAATTTATTTATGTTAATTGCGCATCGAGGTTTTCGTAGTCCCACCGGAGAAAATCGTATGGTTGATTTTATTAATGCATTAAAAACTTGTCCTGGAGTTGAATTTGATATTAGGATGACGAAAGACCATCAAATCATTATTTTTCATGATCATAATTTTAAAAGAATTGGAAATGTTAATGAAACTGTTCGTCATTTTACTTATCAAGAAATTAAGAATTTTGAATTCTTTAAAAAAAATCCCGAATTTTTACCACCTTTATTTATTGATGATTTTATCAATAAAATTGCAGAACAATATCAAGTAATTAATGTTGAAATCAAACCAGATCGTTATAATGAACAAGAATTTACTTTAATCAAAAAAGCATTATTATTGTTACAAACAAAAACAAAAGCTGAGATTATTGTTTCTTCGTTTGGCCATGAAGCTTTAAAATTTATTAGTACTTTAAGTAGCCCTTTTAAAAAAGGTTATTTAATTGAGAGTTTAAAAGATATTGATCAAACTTTAATCACCAAGTTTGATTATTTACACCCGTCAATTGCAACAGTAAAACAAAAAAAGAATATTGCAATTATTAAAAACCTTAATCTACCATTAAATATTTGAACTTTTAAAAATGAAAAAGATCTTAAAATTATTAATAATTTATATCCCCAAGATTTTATTCATAGTTATATTAGTGACATTGCAACTTTAAATCCCGCCTTAAAATAATAGTTTTATTTTGAAAGGAAACAAAATGGAAACATCAGAACAACAGAAAAAAATTAGTAGCAAAACAATATGAATTATTGCCCTTTTAGCACTAGCTGATGTCTTAGTAATGGCAGTACCATTCTACTTAAAAAACGTTATTTCTTCGGTAAAAATTTCAGAAGGATTAGGAATTAGCGCATCGCAGTTTTCCCAAGCCAATGCTATTTATGGATACGTAGCATTATTAAGTTATTTTCTTGGCGGTTATTTTGCTGATCGCTTTAATTTAAAAAAGTTAACCTTAATTGGCTTAGCAGGAATTGGAGTTGTTAGTATTTGATATGGCTTAATTCCTTTTATTACTAGTGGAAAAATTATTCAAGTTTATGTTATTTTTTCCTTATGAAGTTTTATTACTTGTTTTATTTTTTGAAGTGCCCTATGAAAATTATTATCAGAACAAGGAACTCCCGCTGAAAACGGTAAACTAAATGGAATTCATGGAAGTTTAAATGGATTAATCGGAACGGTTTTAATTGCGATTGCTTATTTAGTATTTTGATTATTTGAAAATGTTTGAACAGAATCATTAGGGCACTGAGCTTTTAGTGCCCTTGTATTTATTTTCTCGGGGTTGATTTTTATTAATTGTATTTTATTATGAAAATTTGTCCCTGATTTAAATCACAATTCAAATCAAAATAATAATTTTGATATTAGAGAATTAGGTAAAACATTAAAGAATTTTAAATTATGAATTGTTACTTTATTGATTATGGGAGTTTATATGTACCAATCTGGTTTAAGTGTTTTTGTGACTTTTATGCAAGATGCTTTAAAGATTATTCCAATTATTGTCGTTGTTGTGGGAATTCTCCGAACATATTTCTTCCGGTTTTTATTTAGCGCTCCTGCTGGTAAATTAGCTGATCGTACCCAAAAATATATTTTATTTATTGTAATTGGGTTAAGTTTAGCTTCTTTAATCACCATTGCTGCCATCAGTTTACCTGGTTATTATGAAACCTCATTTGAGGAACTGTCATCAACTTGAAAAATTGTTATTCAAACCTTAATTATTATTCTATATTTGACATTAGGAATTATTTGTTGAGCATTAGTTACCAACCGTTGAGCAACAATTTATGAAATTAATATTAGTCAAAAAGAATATGCTGCTTCGGTTGGATTAATCTCCTTTATTGCCTTTTCACCTGATGCCTGGTTTTGACAAATTGATTCAATTCTGTTAAAAAATTATGGTACTGAAGCAGGCTATCTAACTAATAAATTAGCAAACCAAATTAGTTTAGCAATTATTACGGGGATTGGTCTTTTTGCCGCCCTCGCAGGAATGGTATTATTGTTAGTTCTAAAAAAAGAAAAACAAGCAAAGCAACTTGCCACCCTTTAATCTTAAAAATAAAAAGAACTGTAAACGACAGTTCTTTTTATTAAATAACATTTATTTTATTTTGTTTCAACTGGTTCTTGTAAATCTCCTTCGGATTGATACGCTTCCTGGCGAATATGTTTAGCATCCTGATAATTTGAATTATCTTGCGATTGATAAATTTTTTGATTTCGAACTAAATAACGATCTAATTCAGTTTGAATTTCTTTAACAACATAATTTCAATCATCAGTTACAGTAAAGGGAGCATCCAATGCTTCTTGTAATTGTGGGTTTGTTTTTAACCGTGCCTGATATTTTTTTCAATAGTAGGTGTAATATCAAATAACAGCAAACATAATCACCCCAACAATATAAGCAATTTCTAATGTATTAGAAACAATAGTTGCAATTGCTTTTGAAGAGTCAGTATTTAATTGATTAATCGCCGTGTGATATGAACGCCCTAAATCAACAAAGAATTGGACAAATTGTCAAATTAAGAAAACTAACACTAATGATCAAGCAATCATTTCTCAAATTTTTACCCGCATTTTTTTCGTAAATCCTAACTTTAAAGCAACCATTATCACAAACGAATAAATAATAATCATAATTAATGATGCTTCCCCAGTAATTGCAGCATACGAGAATACAGCATTACCACCTGTTGCTCCTTGAATAATATCGGGAATAAATAACCAAATCATGGCAAAGATAAAAGTAATAATTAAATTTAAAAATGAAGCTTTAAAGGGAATCCCATCCTTATTTAACTCTTGATATTTACTTGGCATTAAACCCTCCACTGCAAATGGTTCTAAAATGGCCCCCGAATATAAAGCATTTTGCATTCCAGCATTTGCTTTTAACGAAATGGTACAAATTAACATAATAATAACACCAGCATAATAAATTCACTGCCCAACATGATTACCTAATAAGCGAAAAATCTGTAAATTTGGATTATTGGTAAACGCTCCAGCAATTGCCCCTAACATTAAAATGGTAACAATAACATAAAAGATAATTGCTAATGCCATTGTTCAAATAATACTACGGCCAATATTACGTTCCGGATTACGAACATTTTTTCCAATTGTAGCATATGTCTCAAATCCTAAAAAGAAAAAGAAACACGAGGTAAAAGCAATTGAAAAATTAGTTGGATTTAAGGTGGTGTACTTTGAACTAGCATTAACATCCCAGGCCGAAGTTCCATTAATAATAAATAAGGCAATTAATGCAATAATTAATAATCCCGTTGAACCTCATTTAATATAACTAGAAGCATTTAAATAACGCTTTAATAATAATCGCATTCCTAAAAATAAGGTACATGATACTAACATGTAAACAGCAATTCCAATTGCATCTCAAATTAAGTTTGCCCAATTACCTAACATATCTTTTGTATCAAGAAAGGTTCCTGAACCAACAAAGTTTAAACGAATCATTGACACAATTTGTGATGTAACAATAATTGGTAATGTCGTATATTGTAAAAATGAAATTAATCATCCTCAAAATTTTCCAAAGTTTGTTCGAACATAAATATAACTAGCCCCATTTCCAGCGGGGTGCACTTGTGATAACTTATTAAATGCTCAAGCACAAGTTCCAGCTACTAGTCCTTCTACTAAAAAGATTCAAATCATATGCATTCCTAAAAATTGGCCTGTTTTATCAACTTCTGAAAACATCATTGTTGCATAAACCGAGGTAAAAGCAATTCCACAAGTATAATTAAACCCTAATCAAACTAATTCTGGCAAACTAAACTTCTTGCTCTGAGCAATCGCTTTCTTTTGTTCTTTCATTTTTTGTGGCCTCTTTTCTAGTTTTTCCGAAATATAAAAGCATTATATCGTTTTTTTAAATATTTTTTAATAAAATTAATAATTTTTTAATTATAACAAGTAAATTGTTAACAATTCCTTTACAACTAACAAATTATTTTCCAAATAAAAGTTATTTAGAAAACTTTTTCTGTGCTTTTCTTGTCTTTTTTAATTGCTGTAAATTATGCGCTTCAATTAACATAATGTCTGTTACTTTCTCATGACCATTAAAAATAATTAACGCTGTAATTAAACAGAAGACTGGCCCAACAATTCAAATTCATGTAAAGAACATCAATGCAATCATTAACAATGCTCCGGCAATTCGAGCACCAATTTTACCACGTAAAGCAAAAACAAAACAAGTAATAAATCCAATTAAAGCTAAAATAGAAATAAAAATAAAGGCAACCAAGACACGAGCATCAATTTTGTATTGATTTATAATTTCAATCCCGTTAATTGATTCAATAATGCCTTCATTAATAGAAGCAGAAATAACATAAAGAATATTAATGCCAATATTAAAAGTTAATACAATAATACCAATAATAAAACCCGTAATTGTCACCTTATTAGTTCGCATCACATATTGAATTGGTACAATTTTCACATTCTTATTACGATAATAACGGAAGTATAATAAATTATTAATAAAAATATAAAAGTATTGTAATGACACAGCAACAACACATATCACAACCAACGCGGTTGCAACCATAATATCGCCACCCGGCTGGAAGTAATTTAAGAAAAAGTACGGAAATAATGTGTTTGGATCTTTGCCATCTAAATGTCGATAAGTTCCGCGGAAAAGAATAATTGTTAAATACAGCACCATATATAACATGATTAACCATAATCATTTTTTATGATGATCTTCATAATAGTAATAATGATCACCTGTTGTCAAAACATAACTAGTAATCATTGTTACGGGCATAACTAAATGTAAAATAATTGTTGCAACCCAATGATAAGGACGATATTGATGGGCCTGGTCTTTTTGACCAACAATCCCAATTCAAAAGACCAACATTGTAATGGTAATATATGTTGTAACTGCTAATTGAATAATATAATGTGGTTTTGTATTTTTAAATTTTGATTCAAATAAATATAAGAAAAAGTACAAGGCAACAATATAATTTGTTTGTGTTGTAAAAAATGAATAATAATTTGAAACCCGCTCACCATAACCTAAATGCGCAAATTTTGGTTGTGGATAATAAATTGCCATTATCAAATCAAATAATAAAAATAAACTCAATAAAATTAACGTTGCTAAACGTAAATAAAAATGTACCCGGGGATTTCACTTAAACATGCCAAGACTCCTTCATAGTCAATAATAGTTATATTTTAGCCTTTTTTATCCTAAATCACAAGTAAATACAGGGAAAAATGTAAAGATGTTGCACATTTTAAATTACTTAAATCTTTGAAATAAATTTCGAAAGATTTAAGTAATAATAAGTATTATTTTAGAAAATGAATTATATAAATTACATTATCAATTTAAAAAAATGGTGCATAATTATAAATATGCATTAGTTACTTTGCTTTGCATTAATTAGCAATATATTTTGTTCTTGTGATAAAATAAAAAAATGCAATGAACTCTTTTAAATTAAAAATGATACTAGTTTATCATAAACTAGTATCATTTTTTTAATCCTTATTTAATAAATTCTATTCCTTGTCCAATATTCATTCACATTCCTCCACCACTAAATGAAGAATATGTTTCACCATACTGATAAATTAATACTTGCATATTCCAGTTAGATTCAGCATCTCAATAAAAAGTTAAACCTACATGTTGTTTTGAATTCATTTGAGCACTACCAGCGTAATCATATTTATGTAAAAGATGACTATTAGTATACCTATAAACATCATAGTTTCCTATTGCTTTAAAATTATAAAAGACATCTCTGACTTTAGTATTTTTAAATTTATCAGCAAATGAAGTCCCATAATATGCAACATTACCTCAACTTGTTTTTGTATACGATGCATCATTATTATTAATTACTCTAATTTTAGAATAATCTAATGGCATTATTTTATCAAGTTTTACATTAATTATTTTGTAACTAGTGTTTTCATTCCCATATCCAACATATGATTCATAACTTTGTTTATCATTCGAAAAATAAACTTTTGTTACTTTTTCAATATTTGAATTCATAAAATTTAACATTGTTGGTAAAGCGGCACTAGAACTAATAGCCACAGTTGATAAAGTTATTAAAATTGCTTTCATACTTATCGTTTCCCTCTTTCTTGTCAATATAAAATTTTATAAATTTGCTATTATAGATTTTCATAGTAATTTCAAGACATAAGTTATCAAACTTACTTTTTTATTGTAACAACATAGTAAAAAAAGTAAACAAATATTGTTGTTTTTTTAAGAAATAAAATTACCTTAAATAATTGATTTATTTGAATTGAGCAAAATAAATAAAAAAGACTTAATATAATTATATTTATTAACCAAAATATGTTAAATAATATTAAATCTTAATAAAAAAACTTTTTATGTTTATAAAAAGTGATAAAATTATATTCAATAAAGAGGAGGATTTAAAATGTTTAATTTTAACAATGAAAAATTAAACCAGTTAATTGTGAGTTATATAAATTACAACATTGACCCTAAGCATGATAACAATTTGCAAATAACAAAGTTTGATAACAGTAATTTATTTTACCAAATTGATACTCGTCAACTAAAAGATAGTATTAACGGCGTTGTTAGTTTTCATTTAACAACATCAGAGCAATTCGCAAAAGCAGGTGAAATTATTGATGAATTTTATTCAGAAAAAACACCGTTTATCTGATGTACCATTACAATTGATAATACCCAAGGTGAACGATCATTTTTTGAAAAAAGTGGATTAAGTCATTGGCGAACTGGGAATGGTATGTTGTTGGATCTAGCAAGTTTTACTACAACAGCAGATCTATCAGAAAGCGAAAAATTTATTACTGCAACAGATTTAAAAGCTCTAAAAGAAATTAATGCTACCAAGCTTACCAGTGCTAATAATCTTAAAATTGTTAATGATAATGAATTACCGTTAAAAGATTTACCAGCACCAACAAGTACTTCTGCTTTGGACCAAACTTGCAACCTGTGTTATGTTGCAACATTAACAAAAGATGACATTCCCGTTGTAACTGGTATTATTTATTTTGAAACAGAACTTGCTGTAATTGGTGAAATTGTAAGCTATGATAACGAACATCCTAATGATGAGAAAAAAATGTTAAACCATTTACTAACCCAAGCAAAAAAAGCAAAATATCAAAGTGTTGGGATTGTTGCACCGATTGATAAAGTGCCCCTATACCAAGAACTAGGTTTTAAACCCCAAGATTTATATTTCAACACTTACGTTATGCATTATTCAAAATAATGCATTTTTTATGGAAATAAAGAGATAAGGATGACAGAAAAGATGAAAAGTAACCTCTAATTAGAGGTTACTTTTCATTTAAAACTGATCTTCTGTTGGAATTAATTTTTGCTCAAGCGCATCACGCATTAAAAATGGTTTATTATGGCCAGGTAAAACCTGTCATGTTGGTTCTAAATTCGTAATCCGACGTAATTCTGTTACAAAGTAATTATCATTACACATTGCGCCAGTATACCCTGGACTTGTTTTATCAGGCATTAAACTTGCTCCTGTTGTCACTAAGTTCAATGCTTTAATTCGTAACATTTGTGTCCCAGCAGTATGACCGGGAATATGAAAGATTTCAATTTGATAACCTATTTCTTCCACCACGGTATCACCACTTAACGGAACAAGGTTTGTTAATGGATAAACAATTCCTGGTCCTAGAATTTCACCAGTTGCATCATCAACTTTATGTTGTGATAATAATCGTAAATCGATTTTTTGAATATAAATTTTTAAATCTGGACATTGTTGTAAGACATCGTCAATCCCATCATAATGGTCAATGTGACCGTGAGTAATAAATAAGGCTTTTAAATTCAGATTGTTTTGTTTAATATATTCAATCGCATCTTTTGCCGCATTTGAAGCATCAATCATAATTGCTTCATTTTGATCATTAATGATTAAATAAACATTTTGATTATCATAAGTTGCATCTACAAAATTTTTCATCTTTGCCATTAGCTAATTCTCCCTCCTGTCTTATTCTTCGGTTTCTGTAAACTCTTCAATAAAGTAAGAGTTCGCTTCAATGTAATTCAACAAATCTTCAATTAAAAACAAAACATCATTAATATCATCATGATCTAGACCTTTGATTTTACTAATATTCATAACATATAACTTTTGTAATAATTCGTGACCGTCATCTTGATTTTCAAGGCGATATCCAAATCAACGAGCAATCCCTAATGCAGCACCACCTAATAAATGACTTAAGAAAGATTTAATATTAGGATTATTAATATGTTCATCGTAAAAAGTAGTACGGATATAATTAGTTTTAATTACTTCAGAAATAATTGTTAACAACAAATTAGCATAATCGGTAATCGCAATAATGTTTTCCCCATAGGTTTGAATTTCATCATCAATTTTAACAAAAACATTCATAACTCCTTTATACAATGCTTTAAAAGAAACAACTCCTTTTACTTCATCATTATTTGGAATCATATCATGATAACGATTAAAACCAATTTTTGTTCCTCACACTGCAGCAGAATAAATACTTTCAAAAACTTCCTGGGTTGGACGATATCATTTAAAACGTAAACTAATTTTTGGAGCAGCCACCCCTGTCTCTTTTGTCAAAGCTTCTTGCGTTAATGTCATTGCCTGCTTATAATTTAATTTTGCATCTTTTTTTGCTAATACTTTTATTACGTATGTTTTCTCCATAAAACTTCCTTCATTCTCTTAATTCTATTCTTTTGATATTATACCATTTTTTAAGTAAAAAGTCTTGTTCTAAAATAAAATAAAAACCCGCTAAAGCGGATTTTTATTTTATTTTAGAAAAAACAAGCATTAATTAGTGAATGAAAACTCACGTACACTATAACGCATTTTTCCAGTAAAATCATTAAGATTTTTTCGATAAGTAATGATCACTGATTTAAAATTATCTAAATCAAATTCAGCATTAAATCTTTCTGCTAAATCATTTCACACTACACATTGCACTTCTTCACCATTATCTAAAACTCAAAATTCACATAAATCTCTTGTTTGGCCGTCTTTACTAGTTACTGTTTTTAAAGTAGGTTGTTTATCTGCTAATAAAAACTTTTCATCATTAATAATATCATCAGATCTTTTGGCAAATTTTTGATTCGGTCTATTATTATACACTTTTACGGTCCTCCTTTCTCTTATTCAAATGAATACTTAAAATCATACCTTACATTTTAATTGAAAAAAAGAAAGATTTATTATATTGTCATATGAACAAAACCATTATATCATTAAAATAATTTTAAAAAAAATTATTTTGAAAAAGGTTCATCTTTTTCTATTAAATTATCCTTTATTCGCTGCTGTGAACGCTCTTTTTTAGCATTTCACTTTGTTGCCAACCATTTTTTCAAATAATAGAGGGGATAACCACTAAGCATTATTCCAAACACAATAAAACAATTTCATAATTCTCACATATTTGCAGTTACCGTTGCATAATAATACATCGCTAAAATTGAACCAATAAAAGTGATTGTACATGAACTTAATGCTAGAATAACTAAAATAATGAAAACTGGTTTGGGATAAAGTGGTTGATAATTAACATCTTTCTGTCGTAAATATATCAAACTAATCATGGTAATAAACTTTAAGACACTAACAGCAATAATAAAATAATTTGTTACATTGAGCAGTGATGTTCATAAAATATAAATAATTGCTAACCCTACTAAAAATAGGATTGCTAAATATGGCATATTAGTTCGCTTAGTTGTTCTTTGAAAAAATGCAAAAAAATCCTTTTCTTCACTCATTTTAAAAATTAATCGTGAATGATACACTAAAAATGAATTTAGTGATCCCACAAAAATAAAAATTGCTAAAACTGAAAATACATATTTTAAAAATGATGGAATGGTGCGATTATTACTAATCGCATAATATCATACATTATTAAACTTGCCAGTTGGTCCTAACCATTTTTGTGGTTCATTAATCGTTAAAAGTCCAATTGCTAAAATAATATATAGTAATACAATGGCAATTGTCGAAATAATCATTGCTCGTGGAATGTTTTTACGAGGATTAATGACTTCGCCACTAACATATGTAATCGCTTCCATCCCAGAATAAGCAAACATTGTCATTGCTGTTGCTGGTAATAATAAAAATGATGAAAGATAAATTTGACTTAAATTTTTATTAATCGTATCATCTGTAAAACTAGCAGTATTACCATAAACCATTGCAATAACTAAGACCAAAACAATTGGCAACCCTTTCAATAAAACAAAAACAATTTGTGAATAACCACTACTCTTTTTAAGAAAAATCTGCATAATAACTAATACCAATAAAATTATAATCCCAAACAATTTACCATATCATTCGTTATCTAACTTTAGTAGTGTAATTAAAATATCACCTAGTGCTAAACAAGCAGTTGCAACAGCGGTGGCGCTAACAAATAATACCATAATTCACCCAAATCAAAATGAACAAGCATTTCATTTTGCACGTTTAATTCAATAATAACTTGTACCATTTTCGGGGTACGAAGTGGCTCCTTCGGACAGTAATAACATTTCTGGTAAAACCAATAAACCTCCTAAAATTCAAGCAATAATAATTAAGATGGGATTGAATTGTGCTTGAAAAGCAACTTGACCAAACGACACTAAAATAGAAGAACCTAGTGTCGCTGAAATTGCTAACGCTAAAATCTGTCAAAACCCATATTTTTTCTGTAATTTCATCCTTATTTCCTTTCTTGTTGTGCTAAAAATGCTTTAATAGCTGTAATATAGGTTTGATGTCCCTTTGAAATTGCTTCAACATGGTTAATATTTAATAATGATACTAATTGACTTTGGCCACTTGGCTCAAACTTTGCTTTTTGAGCAAAAAATTCTTTACTCATAAAGTAAGGAACAAAATCATCATGATCACCATGAATAATTAACATTGGAAAATCTTTTAACCGGTTGGTATGCTTTAATAAATTGTATTTTCGTAAATTAATGCCAATTTCTTTGTTAAATTTCTTTGTTAACCCAAAACTAGTTAACCATCATGGATGTTGATAACGATATTGCATTACATACCGAAATTGGACTAATAAATTACTAAAGCCACAATCACTAACTGCTCAATGCACTAGTGAATTTTGATAACCTTCATCAATTAAATATTTTGTCAAGCAAGCAGCTCCCATACTATTTCCAATTAATCCAATTTCTTCAACACAATAATTATCTTGAAGTCATTGAATAACATCACTTAAATTTTGCGCATTTAAATAACCAATCCCAGTATAATCTCCAGCACTTAAACCGTGCGCAACACTATCAAAAGTTAAAACATTATAACCTTGTTGGTAAAAATGAAATACTTGTCGTAACCCTAAATATTTATTTTCTGTTCAACCATGCAACCCAATTACTCATTTTTTTGCATTAGGGTGCTGTAAATAAAGGGCACTAATTGGAGCTTGATGGCGATTTAAAATCGTCATCGTTTGCATTGCTGCTTCTTCTTTTTCACTAAAAACAAAATTAAATTGATCTAATTTTTTTGCAATAACATCCTGACGATATACTTCAAAACTATTAAAATCAAAAGTTGTTGTTTCAATTGTCATTAACCCTTTTCGTTGATAAGTTTGGGTAAATGTAAAAAAATTTTTAACATATTTTTTTGATAAAAAATAAACTAACGGAAATAATACTATCACACATAAAATGCGTCATCAATTTCAACAAAATTTATGATAACCATCATTTAATGTTTGCTTACTCGGCGTTTTTTCAATTACTTTCATTTTTTCTTTCCCTTTTTAATATTCTTACTTTAACAAAACTTTTGCTAAAAAACAATTTAAAATGCTATTTTTGTGTAAAAAAGTTAGCAAAATGAAATTTATTGCTAACTTTAAGACTTTTTAATTATTATTACTCAAAAACTACT